>JBHLPB010000278.1:0-2712 GCA_048939905.1 Promethearchaeota archaeon | reverse complement strand
AAATCAGTCTGCCATCAGACATAGACGAGATAGAAGAGGTGCTTGAAGAAGCGCAATGGCTTGCAAGTTCCAATGAGCATATGATTCTTGATCTCATTAGGAGCTTGGCAGTTGTAGCCACTGCCCTCAGAACAGATGCCTTTGCAGACACCAAAACCCGCCTGATTCGCCTGCTAAGAGACGAGCTAGGGGAAGATGAGTGGGAAGCAGATGCCAATGAGGAGGTTCCAGCATGAGACTCCTCCTACCGCCAAGTCAGCATTCTAACATGAGAGTCGGCATAGCGCATCGGAGGATAATGTGATGTTGCGACACTTGCTGACAACCACAAGTGAAGTGAAAGTCGAAACGTGCCTTGAGCAATGTGCAGCTGAGCATCTAAGGGCGTTTGTGCATGTCGAACGCTTCAAGGATGATCCTCTGCACATACGCTACAGCATCTTTGTCTTCGTACCAAGCGAATGAGCGGCGACCCAATTCTATCTCCGCACTCCTCTTCTCCCTTCCATTTGCTTGGATTTCAACAGATTACTGAAACTCAAAGAGGCTGTTGAGGCTTCTGTCATGGTTAAGTAGGGTTCCGTATTCTAGGTTAGAGAAAAGTAGAAGCGGCGATGATAGAGGTATTGGGGGTTGCCCTTCTCACATTGCTGAGCACCCTTTCATTCTATTGCAATCAATCACTTCAGCTCTAAGATCTCTGAACTTCAAGAAATGACCCATCCAGAGAGTTTATGATGGGTTCGCCCAGCGAGGAGGGTGTGGTGGTTTCCATTGCAAGAGATACAGAATCCATTTGTGGAGTTCATCAGGTCTTTTCTTGCTACATTTGGTCTAGGTGGCTATGCAGAGGTCGTTGCCGTCATTCCCTTCCTTCTATTACTCTATGTGATCTACTTGATCATCATGCGGAGCATAACTCTTTCTTTCCGTCGGGTTGGGATGCCTGCTGAAGCTATAAGCGGAGTGCGCCTACTCGTTCGTCTTCTGTTCTTTGGTGTTGCTTTCACTACTGTATTGTCCGCCACATCTGTCATATCTGGAGAAGCCCTCATCACGGGAGGAGCTATCTTCGGGACAGCTATTGGCCTTGCTTTCTCCAGAGCACTGTCAAACATGGTCAGTGGATTCTACGTTCTTGGCGCCCGGCCTTTTCGTGTGGGGGACTATGTTCGAATTGGCGATATTGAAGGTGTTGTACTCGAACTCACACTGAACTATACACGTCTCCTCCTTCCTGACATGACCAAACAACTGGTCCCAAATAACAAGGTTGTTGAATCCGAAGTCACGAATTTCAGAGTACGTGCCGATGAGCTGATGTTCGAACGGGGAGTCAACCAAGAAAAGGAGAAACGTGGAAGTATATTCAAGTCAGCATTGATTGGGCTCAAAGACCTTGCCAAGGGCGCCGAGGTCTATCGATATACGTTTGACCTTCAGGTGAGCAAGGAATACTCCTTCAAGAAGGTCCTTGCATATGTGGAAGAGGTGTGTGAGAGGCACGCAGAGGACTTCCTTGAGAAACCTGAGGTTGGGTATTGGGCCAACACAAATCTGGGAATCATTTACAGAATCGCATTCATCGTCAGACAACCGATGGAGATACTGGGTGTGGGAGCTGCTCTACAGGCTGAGATCGCAGACTTTCATGAAGCATTGAGGAAATCTAAGTCCTGAACCCTCCCCCTTTCCGCACTCTGGCGGGCACCCTCTCTCTTTTGTAGCAGTCAGTGACAAATGAGTGAGCTTCTGAAGCGTTGGAATGCCTCCAGAGGCGACAAGGCTATGCAAAACTAGATATCTAAGCCGTCATAGGAATGAAACATGTCAACTTCTACACCGATGGTTGTGAGAGTCATCGATATCGTCTTTGGACTGATTCTTCTATTCTTGGGTTCGTGGATGGTGCTCGATAGATCACTGGCTGAGGCTGTGATCATACTCGCATTTGCGACTGGTCTTGTCCTCATGGGGGTGGCTCGAATTGTAAAGGGTGCAATGACATCGACATTGAAGAGGTCAACAAGGGCAATACAAGTGATTACTGGAATTGGCGTTCTCCTTCTCGCGCTTGCCGCGCTGCTCTTTCCGACTCTGGCAAGTTCGATTCTGATTGCAGTAGTAGCGATAGGACTGCTGGCAGCTGGGATTGCACGAGTCCTCATAGTCTACAGCGAAGCCGAGATGAGTCAGAGAACCCGAGCGCTCCATCTCATCGTTGGGTCTGTTGCTCTTGGAGTATCTTTCTTGGCACTAATAGTACCAGGTCTGGGTTTCCTCACCCTTGTACTTCTCCTTTCAATCACTCTCATCGTAATCGGGGCCGCCCGCCTGACAAGCGGTGTGACTGGTGAATCATGAGGTCTTGATGGTGAATTGGTGAAGAGCGGTCGCAACTGATTCCGATGCCGCATGAGGTCATCTGTTCATGGGCTTTCAATCCTAGGAAGGGGAATGACCAAAGGGCGTTCTTGGCTTGTTGGACCTAGATTGCCACCGTTCTTGACTTTTTCTTTTCCCATCCCAGCCTCTTCGCTTCCTTGTATGCAAAGCTCGCTTCATCATGTCGTCCCAAAACCCACAGAACAAGTCTAAGCTGATTCCAGAGCTCCGGGTCATTCGGTTTCTCCTCAAGCTCAGCTGACAGCCGCTTCTCCATTCTTTCAAATCTGTCAATCTCTCTCTGGCTTACTACCTGGGCTGCTCGGA
>JBHLPB010000067.1:0-10917 GCA_048939905.1 Promethearchaeota archaeon | reverse complement strand
TCAGGGTAACCTCGCAAGATACGAATTCTGTGTTTTGATAAGGGTTTGGTTCAGGATTCCGGAAACTTGCTGTTTCCGATACACTTTATCAAGCAGGTCTGCAACAAGGAAATCACTTGCTCCGACACTGCATAGGTGGGGAATCTGGGTTTGGACGTGGATGATGAGCCGAAGCCCCGGCGAGGAACTGCACTGCTAGTCACAACTATCATCTTCGTGGCGATATTCCTCGGGGCTGTCGTCATCCCCCAAAATGGTCTCCTACCAGATCTAAGAGTGAGAGTTGCAGTCGTCGACTCAGGAATATCAAAGGATGAGGAGCTACTCAGTAGGGTTGTAGCCGAAATGAGCTTCATCAACTCAAGCTATGGCTATCCTGTGGCGGACCCTGCGACTGAAGATAGCCGTCCTCTCAGCAGCTATCATGGCACTTACATTGCCAAGATAATCTCACAGTATGCCGCTGATGCAGCTATCGTGAATGCCAAAGTAGTTACAGTGAACAACACTGCTACGATTGAGGGCATCGTCCATGCTGTTCGATGGGCGGTGAATGAACAGAACTGCTCTGTGATCAATCTGAGTCTTGGAACGAGCCCTTTCGTCGGCGACCCTCTTGAGGATGTCATTCGTTGGGCTTTTGACAGGGGTGTATCTATCGTGGCTGCTGCTGGAAATGGTGGGCAGAGCGGCATCCCTGGCACATCCATTGAGTCTCCGGCCATCTACCCAGAGGTCATTGCTGTAGCGGCGACAGATAATCTCGGAGGCCTGTTTGATTTCTCTTCAAGGGGGCCGTTGCCCGATCGCAGTATCAAGCCAGACATCTGTGCCACTGGCTACTATGCGGAAAATGGTGCCACAGTCTTTGGCACAAGCTATGCAACAGCTGCCGTTTCTGCGGCGGTAGTTAGGATCATCGAGTTCTGCGAGGAGAATGGGCTCTCTTGGACTCCGGGCATGATCAAGGCTACACTTGTTTCAACTGCAGCCGACATATCGGGCGAGGAGTGGGAGGTTGGAGCTGGATTACTGGATCTTTACAATGCACTGGTTCTTCTTGGGAACGCCTCCCGAGAGGACCGGCTTCCCTTGGCAGCAGCAATCACTCCGACGAGTGGTCCCTTCGAATTCGAGCAATGGTTTGTCAACACCACAGCGCGGGTGTCCATCTCCGTCTTCTGCAGTAACATCTCCACATTCTCTATCCTATACGCCGGCAACGCCTCGGTCTGGGTTGATGGACCCTCCGACATCACAGTAAATCAGCGCGGTTCATTCGAGTTTGAGTTAACCCCCGTCGCAAATGAGTCACTGAAAGACCTTGATCTTGAATTGATACTTATAGCGCCCGGATATAGATTCATCAGAGCATACTTCACAACCGACTGCGCGGCCCCCTTGGCAAAAGTTGCATTTGACACGAGTCATAGTCCGAGGGCTGCCGATTCCATCTACGGACAGTTCAGAACTCTCTATACGTCCCTCACGAGAGCTGGGATTGCGGTCGAAGAACTGCGAACTTCTCACGAACTCGTGTCAAGCAATCTAACACAGTACGACGCTATCTTCATCATTGACCCATGTGCACGAGGCTATACGCAGGTCGGAACTGAAACAGTCCTTACCAATGTCTTCTCGTACTCTATGGCAGAGATCAATTCATACATTAACTACTGGAATCTTGGAGGCAGTATCCTGTTCATGGGTCTTGGCAACTATAGCCTAGATCTAGTTTCTGCGAATGAGCTACTGGATCCGTTTGGCTTCAGACTCGAATATGATCAGATACCTTCAGTCACTGTTGTTCAAAATGGAATCTCATCCACGGAGCTTGTAACAGACATAGCAGAACACAACTCGACTGCAGGAGTTGGCTCATTTGATTTCAATGGTTGCTCTGTCAACTACACTGGTTCCGGCTATTCTTTGGCGCAAATCGAAGTGAACTCACTTCTTCCAAACGGGACAAGCATCAAAGAGAACCGCACTCTTGTGGCTGCCGTTGAGGGTGCAGGAGGAGGACGCATGGTTGTTTCAGGGAGCAACTTCGCCTTTGACAACTGGGGCCTGGGAGGCTACTATAGGTCAGACTACAACGCCTTGTTTGCTCTTCAAATGACATATTGGCTGATAGGTTTCGTCTAGCATTCAGAGTAGAGGGGCTATGTTCTCTGAGGCTGTCTTGGCCGCGTAGACGAGAAGTCCTGTCTTCACGCTCTTTGCTGCAGCGAGAACGAGAATCGCCTTCTCACCTGCACTCTTCATGATCATAAGGCCAGACTCATTTGTTAGAAGCACTTCCTCAAGAAGTCCCTGGTCCATTCTCTCCGCCGCAAGATCTGCCACGCCTAGAATAGATGCCGCCATGGCAGCAATCTCGGCCTCTTCTAGTCCTTGAGGCACAGCGCATGCAATCGGCAATCCTTCCTTGGAAAGCAGCATCCAGGCCCTTATCCCAGAGGCTAGCGAGGTTGCCTCTTCCATTATGTCACGAAGCTTCCCCTGCAATTCCTCAAAATCGGGGTCAAACAAGGTGGCCTGACTCCTCTCTATCCTTACGACGAAAGAGTGAAGGGAATGCGCATTAATAAGTTTGCATGATGGGTCTAGTAGAGAACGCACACAGAGCCTCGAGAACTGCATACTTGAAGCGGAGATGTGACACATGTTTGACATTCATGAGTTGGAATCCGAGATTGGTCTACATGATGTCGGAGACTGGAAGAAAGGTGTCAGAGTTCTTGGAGTATCGGAGAGCTTTCAACGCTCGGACACAACAAGCACTGTAGCAGCTGTCGTAATGAGAGGCGACATGCGCATAGATGGCATTGGATTCTGCGGGCCCACCGTAGGAGGAACTGATGCTACTGACCAGCTTATCTCGATGTATAATCGCCTGGCTAGGGATGACATCAGAGCTTGGATGCTCGGTGGATGCGTCATCTCTTGGTTCAACGTTGTAGATTCAGTAAGATTGTATGAATCTACCGAAGTCCCTGTTGTATGCGTTTCGTATAATCCGTCTGAGGGCATTGAAAGGTACATTCGTGAGTACTTTCCTGACGACTGGGAGGAACGAGTGAATCGGATGGATCGGGGCGGCCCCAGAGAGAGTGTCCCATTAGGAACCGGACATTCAGTCTTCATTGCCACGGCTGGTCTTGGTTTGAAGAAGGCACAACGCCTAGTGGACCAATTCACCATGGACGGGAGAGTTCCTGAGCCTATTCGTGTGGCTAGGATTGTCGCATCGGCCGCTAGACGAGATTCTGAAACCCCCTGAATAGTAGCAAGCCTTTCGCGCCTTGCGCTACAGCTACTCACTACCTTCTCATAGTTTCAAGTATCCTGTACAAGTCCATGGCCAATCCAATTCCCATCTCCTTGAGCCTTCCCTCACTCGACTCAAAGAACCCTAGAAGAAGCTCGGCATCGACTCCAGATTTAGCTAGAGTGATTGCGTGAACAAGCATATCAAGCAGGTCTGCGGACCGCACTATTCTTGCCTCTGTCGATGCTCCGTCTTGTAGCTCTGCCCAACAGGAATTAAGAGAAACTCCGATGTTGCCAAGTGGAGAGAGAATCGATGCCACTGCCCTTGCTTCCAGAGCATCTTTTGCGTTTCCGAAGGATTCTGAGTCTGCTGCTTCTGACGAACTAGGCACGTCAGAAACAACACTCTCTCCCAAGTCGTGAAGCACCGCCATCGTGAGAGTCTTCTCCAGATCAACTCCCACTCCCTCGGTCTTGAGCATGTTGGCGAGGATGAGTGAGATGAACGTGGTCCCATACGAGTGCTCGGCCACAGATTCAAATACACTGACGTGAATTCCCGCAGTAGCCCATCCTGTTCTCTGCAGACTCTTTAGAATCTCGGCTTTCATGAACACTGAAACGACATCATCAGGTTTCATATCGAGAAGTTTGAGAGCATGAGTTATAAGTAGTAGAGTTACAGAACCGTTCGCAGCGATTGAAGGGATGACGAAGATGCCGCAGAAGACTCTCGCCGAGGTGACTACACTTCTTGAAGAGACTCTTGAGGTTCACAGCTCAGTAAGGCAAGTTGTTCTCTCCACGAAGGAAGGCGTCGTTGTGGCATCGGTCTGCAGAGACCACGAAATCGATTCCAAAGTTCTGTCCACAATATCCGCTGCTCTTGTCTGGGCCGGATCAACAGCCTTGGACTCAATTGGGTCTTCAAAGCCCAAGTACCTAGTCCAGTCAACTCGAATCGAGCGGATAGTCACGATGCTGGAGCCCAACTACTTACTGGTGATTGTAATCTCAAAGGCTGATGACGCTGGAATGGACCTGGGGAATCTGCTGCCCAAGTTCCAGTCAATCGCTACAAGAATGGAGCTCGTAATGAGCTCAACGAGCGATTTCGGACAGCAATCAACCATCGGGCGTATTCTTGAAGAACTTCCGGCAATAACTCAGGCTATGCTGTTGACTGAAGAGGGTATGCCGCTTGGATCAGTAGGCTTCGAAGATTCAATCGAACTGGCTGGTCTAGCAAGCTCTATTTTCTCGAACGGACTTACCTTCTCAGAAGAGACTGACTACATCACCATGACGGCGGGAGAGCTCGAACTCATGGTGGCGCGTGTTGATGAGAACAGGCTAATCATGGTGGCATGTCGTGGACAAAACCATGCAGAGCTCGCTGAGAAGGTACGTGATGTTGTAGCGAGTTTGGGCTAGGCCTCCTCGGCCCGAATCTCTTCGATCTTGCCATCAGAGTCAGCTACGGATTCTTCCTCCTCCTCAAAAGCACGAAAGTCCCACTCTCTCAGGTTTATTGTGATGAAGCAATCCTTGCCGCGTTCAGGGCAGTCGATTCGGATCGTTACGCGTTCATCGCTAGCCTCTCTGATTTCAGGGTTCAGACAACCATCTTCAAGCTTCTCCATCAAGAACATCACGAAGGCTTCGGAAATCGTGTTCAGGCTACCTGTAAGAAGCGCCTGTCCCAAGTCGTCAAGATAGTGCCTCTTCTTTCGGCCTTCTTTCACTACCTTGACCAATCCTACCTTTTGCATTCTTGATACGTGCCATCTCACTGTATCGTGGTGTACTCCGAGGGTTTCTGCCATCTGTTCTTGATAACATGAGGGATTATTCACAATGTACGCAAAGATGCCCTGTGCTGTTCGACTTCTCATTGTAAGATATGCCATCTCAGCCTCTCGTGACCTCAACATCTTCGGATAATAGAGCCGCTTACCTGCGAACTTAATGGACTTGACCAGTCCCTCGCGCTCAAGAATCCGGAGGTGCCAGGTCAGAGTTCCTAATGGTGATTCGAGCATATCAACTAATTCGAGCAAGTATGTACCGGGATTCTCACACAGGACTTGGTACAAATCACGCCGAAAAGGATGAAGAAGAAGTGCCATGCGTTTCTGACGACCCATTGTACCGTCCTCTCGTCCTGCTCCCTTCAGAATCATGCGGGAATGGTGAATAAAAGGGCTTCGACATCCTGTGGTACAGCGCTCATCGTACAGAATCCTTTATTTCTAGCTATGACGCGAGTCGTGCTGTCTGAGTTTGGCATTGAGGGAATGACTTGTGCGGAATAACCGGGATTGTTGGCAAAAACCGTGACGACATCGGAAGGGTTCTGATCGAGTGCAGCAGCAAACTCGCCTACAGAGGATATGACTCAGTTGGACTAGCAGCCGTGAGAAATGGAAAGGTCGAGTTGAGGAAAGAGGTCGGCACTGTCGAAGAAGTCAACCGGCTGCTTCGACTCTCGGATATGAAGGGTGACAGAGGAATAAGCCAACTGAGATGGGCCACATACGGTGCACCAACGAGGGTCAATGCTCAGCCTCACTTTGGTTGCGAGGAAGTCTTCTACGGGGCACACAATGGCAATATCCACAATTACGTGGAATATCGGCAGGAGCTTGTTGATGCTGGTCACGTGGTCCGGTCCGAGAATGATGGCGAACTATGTGTTCACGCTGTAGACAAGTACTTCGAGCAGACGGGGGATATGTTCCACGCAGTACGACTGTCAACGAAGGATCTCGAAGGTGCGTATGCCTACGCGGTAGGACGAGCCGACATCCGGGAGATTTATGCTGTGAAGATGGGCTCATCTCTTGTCGCTGGAGTTGGAAACACTGATACCATAGTTTCAAGCGACCTGCCCTCTATCCTTCCCTTGACAAACAAGGTATTGTATGTCCAAGAAGGTGAGATGCTCAGGCTAACCGCAGACAATGTTGATGTCTTCCGAATTGAGGACGGCAAGAAACTCGAACGGAATCTGGAGATAAGCACGGTTGACCTGCATGCAGCTGAACGGGGCGGCTATCCCCATTTCATGCTCAAGGAGATTAATGAACAACCAAAAGTAGTCAAAGATGTTGTAGGATCTCTTCAGGGCTCGGAAACCAACAAATGGCTGGAAATGATTGAGGATGCTTCCAACCGTTATCTTGTGGCCTGCGGGACCTCCTATCATGCTGGTATAGTGGGAACTTACTACTTCAATCGATATGCTGGAATCCCGTTGACTCCTTCAATCGGCGGACAGTACATACCTATGTATGGCAACACTTTGAATGAGGACAGTCTCTGTATACTTGTTTCTCAGAGTGGAGAAACCAAAGACATACTGAATGTTCTCAAACACATACGAAGCAACAAACGTGGGAAGAGCTTGGGGGTTCTGAATGTCATTGGGAGCACTTTGATGTTCAATGCCGATGCCTACATACCCATGGTCTGTGGATACGAAGTATCCGTTCCCGCGACCAAGACATACTTCTCTCAATTAGTCATCTTTGCCTATCTTGCTGTGAAGTTGGGAGAACGAAACGGTACGCTTGACTCCTCAGAGGCAAAACGTTTCGTCGATCTACTGGCTGGTCACTTGCCTCGACTTACACAGGATACGATTGACCGCACTGGTATTCAAGCCAAGCGCCTAGCGAGGACGCTACGAGATGTCAAAGACCTCTACTGTCTTGGATATGGTTTCACGGATGGTGTTGCAAGAGAGGGTGCCCTCAAGATTAAGGAGATAGTATACAATCACTGTGAAGGCCTCTATAGCAGCGAGTTCAAACATGGCCCCTTGAGTATTGTCACAGATGGATATCCAGTCATATTCGTCACAACAACGGAGGACAGTTGGATGGTCATCAATCATCTAAGTGAGGTCCGTGTGAGGGGTGGCCGCACTATCATCGTCGGTGAATACGAGGACAAACTACGGAGCTATGTCGATTCAAAGTCAGACTTCTTGGTGGTACCTGAATCTGACCTCTTCCTGAATCCCATCCTTGACGTGATACCCCTGCAACTGCTGAGCTACTTCATGTCAATAGACAGAGGCATAAACCCAGATCTACCGAGAAACCTATCAAAGACTCTGACAGTCGACTAGTCTCTGTCACCAGTTTCTCCAATTCTGATTGCCCTCATCTCTGATGCTACTACGTTCCCAGCATCGAAGCCCTCTCTGATATTGACCACTTCGTCGTTGTCAACCTCAAAGACACCAATCAGCTCATTCTTGTCTGCCAGTGCCCATTGCCCGTAGATTGTGACGCTTGAATTGATATCACATTCAATAAGCCCCAGTGTACCTGAACTCGACCACCAATTCAGACACTTGCCAGTGAATCCTAGGTGCGAGAGAAGATCAGTCCATAGCTCCAGCAGTTTCGTGGGACCATGTTTGTTCCTGAACGTGACCAAGATACTCCCTTGCGCATCCTGGAGTCCTTCTGCGATCTTCTCTGTTTCGTTCTTGGTGAAAAGTTCCATCAGCTTTCGAACGAGGTCAAAGTGGCATTGGTTAAAAGCACCTCGTTATGGATAAAAGGCAAGGTGATGGTGTCCTAGAGAGGTTGATTGTTCTTGGCCCCCGAGCGTTTGTCACCAGTTGGTCTATATTCCTCAGATCCGTGGTCTACAAGAGTAGATGCTTTGGAGGCCGCATTGCGTTCTCTAGACGTAGATGTCTTGAGGGTAATCCCGTGGAAGGTTTCGAGAATCGGTTCTTCTGATCAGCATCAGATTGTATCTGGAGCAAATGACCTGACCTCTCTCGAGCTCCTTCTAGTACTGGACCTTGGGGCAAACGACATCGGGACCTTCTTCTCTCGAGTCGGGCTTCTATCTGCTTTGGCAGAGATGGGAGTGGATATAGTCAATTCTGTATCCTCGATTCTTCAGATGCGGAACAAGGCTGAAACCATGAGGAAACTGGTTGCAGGCGGCCTGCCGGTTCCCAAGACGCTCATAACAGAGTCAATTGAGGATGCGGCCGATTTTGTGAGAGATTACTTCCCTTGTGTTCTCAAGCCTATCACCGGCTTCGGAGGATTCGGGGTTCAACTGATCGATAGGGCCTTTGACTTGGAGAACATCTACGACTACCTCAAGTTCCATAGTCAGATGTTCGGCAAGGGTGCCTACTTATTGCAGGAGTACATTCGTGGGCCAGGTTTTGACATAAGGGCCTTCGTACTGGACAATGAAGTAATCGCAACAATGCAGAGGGTGAGCAGAAGCGGATTCGTAACAAACCTGCATGCCGGAGGGAGTCCCAGACCGAACGACATCGACGTGACGGACCTAGCAATTCAAGCTGCCCGATCAGTGAAAGGACGTATGGTGGGTGTTGACTTGCTTCCCGACCGCGATGGTGACCTGTGGGTGCTTGAGGTGAATGCTACTCCAGGATGGGCCGGACTGCAGAAAGTGACCGGCATCGATATTGCGGGACACGTCGCCGAATCAATCACCAAGAGTTAGAACTGTGGTTGCAGGCTTGTGCTCATCCATAAATATTTAAGAGACTCAATGAGCGTTCGCATTACGCCAGCACCCCTAGGCCACGCGTGCGTTGCTCGGGGTCGGAATCCGCCCTGCCAAGCAGGGACTGCAAAACGAAATTCTGAGGCTATAGAGCGTGACAGAAGCAGCCGAAGCGAAACCAGAGGACATTGAGTTCCTTCGAGCCCGCCTGAGAGAGCTAAAGACACAGGCTCGAGAGGATCTTGAAGTATTGCGAAGAAACAGGGATAAGATGAGAGAATACAAGAATCTCAGGGACGCACACAACAAGGAAGTGCGCGGACTCATCGAATCCGTGAAAGCAGAACGTGAGGCGCGAGACAAGATCAACAAGGAGATAAACGAAGCCAAGCAGCGGAGGACTGCAATTCACGCCCAGCTTAAGAGCATATACGATGAGATTCGAGATCTTCGTAGCAATATAGTTGGAAGCCCGTCAACAGATCAGCGCAGAATGATGCGACGGGTGGAGGAACTTGAGTGGCGCCAACAGACTGAGCAACTCTCGATGGATGAAGAGAGATCGATTGTAGAAGAGATTGCACGTATTGAAGCGAAGCTTGTCGAGATTGGCCAAGAAAAGGAGAAGCAAGACAGAATTAGCGAGCTGCGAAGACTGGCGCGTCGTTTGAAGGGGGAGGCGAGTGAGGCACACTCCAAGGTCTTAGAGCTATCTGAGCAGTCTCAAATCCATCACCAAGAGGTTGTCAGAATTCGACCTGAGCTTGAGGAACTGAAGCGGTCTGCAGACACGTCACATCAGAATTTTGTTGAGTGGCTGAAGAAGGTGAAAGAAGGCGAAGGCAAGCTCAAAGAGATTCGTGATCAGATCGACGAGATCTACGGCAAGATTCGAAAACACGAGTCTGAGAAGCGAGATACTGCGCGTCAGGAGAAGCGTGACATTCAGATGGCGCATGAGCAAGAGCGCCGAGATGCCGCGGTCGAGAAGCTTCAGGCCGGAAAACGACTAACATTCGATGAGTTCGTCCTTGCTCAGCGTGGCGTCGCAGATGACAATAGACAAGCTAGAAGAAGCAAGGATCGGGAAGTCCGTGCGAATGAGAAGGCCTCAGATGAGGCCCAAGAAGAACAGCCAGAAGAGCCTGAGGTCGTTGAACCAGCTACTGAAGAGTAGTCTTCCATAGTGCATTGGGAATGAGCGGCCTTCATCCAAAGTCCTTAATACTCACATAGGGTCCTTTTGCCCGTCCGTGCTGCAGAGGCGATTGAGAGCGCCTTTGACACATAATCGGATAGGAAGAGGTCGGTTTGGAAAAGAGTGTTGAAGTCAGAATCTCTGGACTAACGAAGAACTTCGACGAGATTGTTGCTGTTGACCACATGGAACTCAGTGTTCCGGAGGGTTCCATCTTTGGCCTGTTGGGACCGAATGGTGCAGGCAAGAGTACAACTGTTCGGCTCTTGTGTACTCTGCTCAAACCTGTCGAAGGTACGGCTGAGGTCGCCGATTTCGACATTCTCCAGGCCCCGGTCAAGGTGCGCGAGGTCACTGGTGTACTGCCAGAAGAGGCAAATCACACATTGTACCCTGCTATGAGCGCCTACGAGAACCTCGAGTACTTTGGGCGACTCTATGGGGTTTCTGAGGAAGAGTTGCCTGGCCGCATTCAAGAACTCTTGGAGTTCATGGAATTGTGGGAGCGGAAGGACGATAAGGCTGGGGAGTTGAGTACGGGCAACAGACAGAGACTCGCACTCTGCAGAGCTCTCCTCCATGAACCAAAGGTCTTGCTGTTGGATGAACCGACTGCCGCGTTAGACCCCGTGGCTGCGAAACGAGTCAGAGAACTCATTCTAAGTCTTTCACAAAAATCAGGGCAGACTTTCTTCATCAATAGCCACAATCTGGCCGAAGTCCAGCGAATATGTGATAGGATAGCAATCATTGACGAAGGCAAGATACTACTCGCTGGGAAGACTGCTGAGCTTCGAGAGAGACTACAGGCTCAGCAAGAGTTTAGAATAAGAGTGGCCGGCGACTTGAGTGAGGCCGAAGTAATAACGAAGTCAGCAGACTTCGTCGAGTCAGTTCATTCAGAAGTAGATTCACTTCTCGTCGTGATT
>JBHLPB010000066.1:0-10971 GCA_048939905.1 Promethearchaeota archaeon | reverse complement strand
GTTTCCGATAGATAGAATCTATGACTTTCACAAGAAGCCCAGACATCTGATTGGAGTGGACCTTTACCGCATACGTAACGAAGAGTGTGAATGAAATGGCTGATGTTAAGACTGGTGACGTTGTTGTACCCGGAGACCAGCTCTGCGTGATTGAGGAACTTACTCCGGACTATGGCACCTATGAGAGAGATGGAGTTGTATATGCAGCCACGTCGGGGGGAGTCGCGATTGACCTGAAGGCACGGAGCATAAGAGTACTCGCAGCTGACGGCACATTGAAGCTGGCACTCCCTGTCAAAGGTGATATCTTGGTGGGATTGGTGGTGAATGCGTACGAGCAGCGTGCCGAAGTCAGTGTCGTGAAACGGAATGGTAAAGACGTGTACAGTCCCTTTGCTGCAGAGATCCACATCAGTAACGTGACACGCCGTTTTGTTAGGTCCATGAGCAACGTGATCCGAGAGGGCGACATTGTACGAGGTATTGCTCTGAATTCACATGAGATACCTGTCGACATTAGCCTTGTCGGCCCTGAGTTGGGCGTCTTGCGCGCGAAGTGCGTTAAATGCGGTTATGATTTGACGCTCACTAGCAACAACAATATGTTCTGCCTACGTTGCGAGAATCGAGAAACGCGTGAAGTAGCACGAGACTATGGTGTGATGTTTGGCATTGAGCCTAGAAAGGACCTTGCACCTCGTAGAAGATCGTATGATGACAGGAGGCGAGATGGGGGAGGCGGGTCTTATGGCCGTCGGGATAGAAGGTCTGGGTCCAGACGTTATGGTGAAGGTCGCGGTGATAGAGGCCGCGATGGAAGAGGTAGAGGCAGGAGGCGAGAGTAGAGTGAAGCCTAAGGTAATGGAGCATGATCGATATGAGCTAAGGATTGAGTTTCAGGGAGAGGACCACGGGTTCTGCAACTTGTTGCGCAGGACTCTTCTAGAGGAGCCTTCAGTTGAGTTTGCTGGCTACCACCTAGAACACCCTCTTCTGGCCAGTCCGGTTGTCACTTTGAAGACGAAGAAACGCATGGCCACCGTGGTGCTTCGTGAGGCCCTAGAGAAAATACTTGCTCGAACTGAGGAGTTCCGCAAGGGCTTCAGTCAGACTCTGTCAGATCATAGCATTGGTTAGACTCAATGGGGACAAGACCATCAGTCTGGTGACTCATTATGTGGAAGTTTGTCAAGAAGCATCAGAGTATTGCAGACATAATGAGGGACAAGGGCCTGGCAAAGGTTGGTGATGGCCTAGTCAATCTGTGCTACTCGCTTGCAAAGTCTGAGGTACTTGGAGAGGCCACCGGCGAGAAGGTACGGGACAGCGTACTTGCACGTGCGCTACGTGCTACTCCCATCTATAGTCACATCTCTCGAAGAACTGATACCGGAGCTGCCGCTGATGCATTTGAGGCAATTGTAGCGTACTTGTGGCTGACCGAAAAGACAACTACAGAGACCCTAGTTTCCTCTCTTGTGGAGAGATTGGACATTCATCCCGATATGAACAGGAAGCAGGAGAGTGAGGCAGCAGTAGAGGCCTTCCAAAACGCGTTGGAAGGTCTAATTGACCTTCTTCCTGACTCATAGGAACAGTCTATTGTACCAGCAAGGACTAGCTGCTGTTCAGCAAGCCTTAATTTGAGAGATTAGCAAATTCGAGAATCCCGGGGTACTGTGAAATGGAATTCTGTGACAAATGCGGTGCTATGATGATACCATCATCAGATGAAGACGGTTCCCGTTTCCTAAAATGCAGAAGTTGCGGTCACAAGAAGAAGCTGAAGGGCAGACTCACAGTTTCCCATAGAATTGAGAAGACGCCCCGTGACAAGATAGTCGTGGTTGAGGATGACTCAATTCCTATGCCCGTCACAAAAGCCATCTGTCCAAAATGCGGAAACAATGATGCATACTACTGGACGGTTCAGACACGACGGGGGGACGAAGGTGCGACCGAGTTCTACAGATGTACCGAGTGCAAGCACACCTGGCGAAACTACGGTGGCTAGATTCCTTGAATGGTAGAGGCACGCCAGCGAGACTAACACATTTAAGACTCGGACATGTTGCCACTACAGGACTTAATATCGGACTTCGTCCGAACTAGACTTGATGGTGCGTTCAGCTTGACTGAGGAAAGGAAATTCCCGCGCAGAAAGCCTGCAAAGCTCACAACTATTCGTGATATCTCTCCAGATGTGGATGCCCCTGTGAGGATAATGGCTATCGTGCTTGAGTCAAAACCCGGAGTCGCACTAGTACAAGATCGCTATGAAGATGATGTTGAGAATGCTGGAACTATTGTCGTCAGTGTGGAAGGAACACTCGACGTGGATGAAACGTACATCCTGCTAGGTGAGGTGACTGAGAAATCAGGTCGCGGTGGCAAGGAGCTTCGGCTGGCAGCCTCGCTGGCTCACAAGATTTCGGGCCTCGATGTCAAGCTTTACAAACAGGTAGTGGAAATGGAGAGTACGATAGTTCAAGCACTGATTAGATGATGGAGGAGAAGCTGAGATGTTTCATGCAACACTTGACAGCACTAGCACGTGGAAGCAAATCGTAGATGCCCTAGCAACGCTTCTCACAGAGGTTCATTTTGTGGTATCTGGAACCGGAATCTCGCTTCGACAGCTAGACTCGTCGAAGGCCGCGATGGTTGACCTGGTTCTACCTGCAGGCGTATTTCAAGAATACAGCTGCGACAAAGAACATGACATATGCCTTGGAGTTGATGAGCTCAACAAAGTGAGCAAGCGAATGGCTGGCGACGACCGCCTGGAGTTCAATCTCGATACGGAGGCCAGACGATTCGAGATTAAGATGATAGGTCAGGCACAACGTCAGTTCAAGCTCCAACTTCTTACACCACATGATGAGAGAACCAAGAAGCCTACTCTTGCATTTGAGGCGAAGGCTGAGATGTTCGCTGATGCATTCAAACAAGCAGTGAAGGACATCGGTGTAGTTTCCAGCCACGTACGAATATCTGCAAGCGGCAAGACGCTGTCCTTCACGGGTGAGGGAGATACAGGAGAGGCCGAGGTCTCGTTGAAGGCGTCAGGAGATGACTCGGCCGTGTTTCATATGGAATCAAAGGGCAAGCCGACTGCCATGTATGCATTGAACTATCTCTCTGAGATTGCGAAGGCGATGTCAACTGACAGTCTGACGGTTCAGTTCAGTGCCAACAAACCAATGCTACTCGAGTTTCCAATAGCTGAAGTCGGGAGCATCAGCTTCACATTAGCTCCCCGGGTTGAACGGAGATCAATATGATCCATGGCTGGTACTCCAGTATGATGGGAATGCCATCGAGAGAAGGGCCTTCCCAGTCCCCAAGACATCACTCTCCAAGACGTATCGCACCAACAGGAGAGGGTTCTTGACGGAGATGAAATAGATGCCTGTTCAAGCTCGGGAAACTGTGAACAAGTTCCTAAGACTTACTTTTCACAACTACTATCGTTCGAACAGGGAGAAAGTCGACGAGCCTATCCGAGTCGATACTCGAGAGTTCGCCGCACAGGACTGGGAAATCATCTGGCAGTGTGGACCAGAGATTGAAGACGGAGAAGTAGCCAAGCCGAGTTGTGGTCACTCAGGGAAATCATTCTTGAAGGTCACTTCATGTCCGAACTGTGGATCACGTGGCGTTCAGGTGACGGATTGGATACGCCATCTTGGTTTTCGTAGTCAAGAATCGCTTCTGAATTGGTTGGTTGAGTCTGCCCCGTCAAATGTCTATCATTCAGCAGCCTTCTATGATACGCCTGTTGCCAGACATATGGGAGAGAAAGTGTGGCAAGGAGCCGAGCTGGTCTTTGATATCGACGCGGACCATATCTCCACTGAATGCAAGAACGACCATGACGTTTGGAGATGCAACAACCCAGATTGCCAAGAAACCGGAACTGGAGTTCCTCCCGAAGTTGGATGCCCTAGGTGTGGGAAGACGGCGTTCAGCACTCGTAGCTGGCTGTGCGACAGGTGCCTTGATGTGGCAAAGAAGATCACATTGCGGGTTCATGATGAGTTCCTGCTACAGGATTTTGGCATAGACCCCGACTACATCCAGCTGAACTTCAGTGGGCACAGAGGATACCATCTCAGGGTTCGTGACCCTCGTGTCTTCAAACTTGATTCAAGAGGCAGAGTTGAGATTGCCCACTATATCACAGGGATGGGCTTCAGGATTGCTCCTGTAAAGGACGAATCCCCAGCGGACAGGCATAGGGTGATTATTGTCTCAAAGGACTCCCCTCTGCCCACCAGCAGCCGGAGTGAACTGAATGTTCCTGGATGGGGGAACCGCGTGGCAGAAGCGATGATTGAGTTCATCAAGAATATTGACTCTTACGAGGGAACTGAACGTTGGGTGAAGTACTTCAAGGACAGCAAGGATGACAAGAAGGTTCCAGCTCGTAACAGAGAGCTTGCCATTCAAGGTTTGATGAGGGACCCTCCTGTTCTGAGTTCAAGAGTGAAATCAGTTGGGGCCAAATCGTGGCAAGAACTTGCGATGAGAGCAGTCGAGACTCATGGAGGAGAGATAGACGTTCCCGTCACTCACGACATTCACAGAGTGATAAGACTGATTGGAAGTCTTCATGGAAAGACTGGTTTCGCAGTCACTCCCATAACCCGTGACGGACTTGAGGCCTTCAATCCGCTCAACGACTCCCTGGCAATAACTGAAGGCACAATGAAGGTCAGGTTTGCTGACAGTCGTCTTACAGTCCCCAAGATCAGGATTGGCGATGATACTTTAGGACCTTTTCACAACGAGACTGTAGAGCTACCCATGGCCGCAGCAGTGTTCATGCTATGCAAGGGGGTGGCAACAATTGAGTAAGTCAATGTATGATTTGATAAGCGCTGCATGGAAAGCCGAGGCTGGGAACGAAGAACTACAGAGTCTGAATGATCTGCAACTCACGAAGATGACGGAGTATCTCTCCAAGGTGCGATTCGAGCTGACCGAAACTGCTGCAGGGAATCAGCTTCAAGCCGACCTCCTCTCGCAAGAGGCACTCAATCTCGAGTTCATGCTCAAGGACATTCTCATGCTACGAAGAAACAAGATTGTGAAGGCGGCATTGGCGCAGACGAGACCCCTTGGAGAACTGACACTCTCAGAGGAGGAGTTCTACAACCGCCTCGTCCGAGGCATAGATGGGCACTTGGAGTCAGTCAATGAGTCACTCACAGGAATGCCATCACATACGCCAAAGCGCTCGGAAGCTCAAGTCGGAGCATCGGAACTATATGACGAAGTAGAGTACGTTGTTGTCAAGTTTCTGAACCCAATTAAAGATGCATTCCTCGGGATGGACGAGGCCACCTACGGGCCATTCAAGGAGCAGGACTTGGCTAGAATCCCCTTTGCCAATGCGAAACAGTGGCTTCAAGATGGTACAGTGGCTAGAGTCGTGCCAGACACTGAGGTTCGCTTGTGATGAATGAAGATTCAGTAGCCCAGCAGCTGGTTGAGCTATTGAAGCAGCTAGACACTACCCGTATCGCTTCTGGTCATGAACATGAGAAGTTCAGAGTGGCATTGACTGGAGTCCTTCGTCTTCTTAGTGGCAATGCAGCAACGCTGAAAGGCCTTCAGGGAACCCCAGAAGAGCTAAAGGGCTACATTCTCAATCTGGCAACTAAGTTAGGCGAAGAGTCTGCGCGGCAGTGGGAATCTCTGAAGTCTCAGCTAGAGTTGATCATCTCCCAGATTCGAGGATCTCCAGACAGAAAATCCTAAGAGAGGGCTTAGTCTGTTCCATCTCATGCCCCCCAGAGCACAGTGGCTTATCTACCTCGCAGCTATAGTCTGTCTTGTCTTGGCCATACTTGGAGGCCTATCATACCCTCTGAGTGGTGCGGAACTGCCTTCCATCATAGCATACGAGGTTGGAATCTTCATCGGCATATTCGGCATTCTATTCCTGGTCCACCAGAAAGCCCTCCCTGATAGCTAGCATGAATCCGCCTTTCTTGTTGTCTTCTGCTGAATGTCACCTCTGCAAACTTTTAATATGGGGACCGAATTCCGCTGTCCAGTCCAGCCATACAGCCGGTCAAATCTTGGCGGTGTATTCTCCATGGCCGAAACCGAAGAGAAGACTGGTCCTCCAGTCACCCTGATTGATCCAATTGACATGTCTCAACTGGATCCCAAGTTTCGTGAAGAGATTAGCAGCATGCCAAATGGGGAAGAGCTCTCTGCTTGCTTTGCCTGTTCGACATGCACAGCTGCATGTCCTATTGCCAACCAATGGGACTTCAAGCCACACCAGCTGATTAGAATGATACTGCTCGGGATGCGTGTTGAGGTCTTGTCGAGTAAGGAGATATGGGAATGTCTGACCTGTTTTGAATGTCAGGAACGATGTCCTCAGAAAGTCCGTGTCACAGACATATTCTTTGACTGCAAGAACCTCGCTGCAGAGGAGGGCAATGTACCTGAGAACATCCTCGCACTTGCTAAGTCATTGATTGAGAAAGGCCAGCTATATGAGGTGATTAATGACTGGGAACGCGAAGACTTGAATCTAGAGCCAGAAGTGCCGGGTCTATCCACTGAGGAATTGAAATCAATCCTGAAAGGCACTAGGACTGGCAAGCTTGTGGGCGGTGATGAATGAGATGCCAGTCTATAACCTATACATGGGCTGCAGCGTTCCAGCCAACTATCCGAATTACGAGGCCGCAATGACCAAGGTCGCCCAGGCCTTTGGAATGGATTTGGTCTACATGGAAGGTGTCGCATGTTGTGGAAGTCCCAACTTGCGCGCCATCGACTATTTCGGATGGCTTGTCGTTAATGCTCGCACCTTAGCAATCGCAGAGAAGAATGGACATGATATTGTGAGTCCATGCAACGGTTGCTTTGGTTCTCTGAAGGATGTCCTACACCACCTCAAGCACAGCAAGGAGGACATGAACAAGGTCAACAAAGAATTGAAGGCATCAGGCCTCCAACTGAAGGGGACAATCAAGGTACGGCATTTTGTTGAAGCGTTATATTCTGATGTCGGAATCAGCGAGATCAAGAAGAAGGTCACCAAACCTCTGGACGGCGTAGGAATAGCAATTCACTACGGATGCCATCTACTACGACCCCAAGACGTGACGGAATTTAGTCCAGAGACACTCCGGGAACTTGTAGAGGCCACGGGTGCTTCCGTTATCGACTATCCGCTTTGGAAACAGTGTTGTGGGGCAACAGTTCTACCAGTGAACGAAGAGCTAGCAATAAGACTAGCCCGTGACAAACTGAAGTCTATGAAGGAGGCTGGAGCAGCGTTCGCAACAGTTGTTTGCCCAGCCTGTGGCAATCAGCTAGATCTACAGCAACTCGGTCTGAAAGACACCTATGGTGAAGTCTACGACCTTCCGGTTCTCCTGTATCCTCAAATTCTAGCTCTGGCCATGGGGATGGATGAAGAGGAAATAGGGCTGAGCATGAACCGTGTTGCGGCTGATCCAATCTTGGGACATCTGACTGGTTGAGGTGCGCCAAGTTTGGCAGGTCCTGTACTAGTCATTGGTGCCGGTGTAGCAGGCATGACTGCCGCTGTGGAGTTGGCAGACAACGACATCAAGACAATACTGATTGATAGGCAGTCCACGATAGGTGGCAACGCGCTTGACTTGTACAAGGCCTTCCCAACAGACGACTGCTTCTATTGTTTCCAAGGAAACAGCTGGCGCCCCGGGATTCGCAAGTGCTTCTATCGGAGTGCAATGATTGACCAGCCCAACATCGAACTCATGGTAGATACCACAGTGAAAGAAGTATCAGGAACACCTGGCAAGTTCGTTGTGAAACTAGACGTCGGTCCCGAATATGTAGATGCCAAGAAATGTACCATGTGTGGACTCTGCATGGAACTCTCAGATGCTTTCCGAGTATTGTCCCCTCAGTGCCAGCCACAGGCTGTCGTCTTTGACCCCGACAAGACCGATGGCGGGGCCAAGAAGGCCGAGGAGGACTGCCCAACCAAAGCAATCAATTTGGATGCCACATCAACAGAGAAGTCTGTCAATGTCTCAGATATTGTGATTGCCACTGGTTATCATGAGATGCAGCCAGTTGCCATTGACGAATATGGATATGGTAGGATTCCCAACGTAATCACGCAGCTTGAACTAGCCAAGATACTGGATCCCAACGGAGAAACCTCAGGGGCCTTGGTTCGCCCCTCTGATGGTGCTCAGGTCAAGAATGTAATGATGATTCAGTGTGTGGGGAGCAGGGACGAGAACTACTATCCATTCTGCTCCAAGATCTGCTGCGTCTTCGCGCTGAAACATGCAGACATCATCGCCAATGAGAGAGATGGTACAAAGGTCAACGTTGTCTACATGGATATTCGGACATACGACCGACATGAGAGATACTATCGAGAAGCTCGCGAATCAGGAGTGGAGTTCATTCGGGGTCGTGTACATCGAGTGCAACAGCGAGAAGACAGCACACTCGATGTGATCGTCTACGACTCATTACTTGACAACTACCTCAGATACAATATAGATCTCCTAGTACTCTCCTCGGCTCTTGAGCCACCAGAGGGTGCAGAGGCACTAATGAAAGCCCTTGGTCTCAAATCGGCTAGCGGGTATGTTGCTCCCCTAGATCCAGTCTCTGAGAACGAGGTAATAGCAGCCGAGCACGTGTACGCGTGTGGCACGGCCCTTGGTCCTGCTGAAGTACCCGAGAGCGTCAATCAAGCACGGGCAGTGGTCAGCAAAATCCTCCAGGGCAGGAAGTGATGAATGATGGGCGACAGGTCGACAGTTCTTCTCTGCACCTGCGGCAAACAGCTTCAGTTAGACTATGACTCTCTGAAGGCTGAAACTAGCAAGCTCGACCTCGTCAAGTCCGTGAGAATCAATGACCTCGTCTGCCAAGAGCAGGGTCTAGAAGAGATTGCCAAGCTGGTTGACAGTAGTGAAGGCAGAGTCGTGATTGCAGCCTGTACCAGTCAGAAGATTCAGCCTAGGATTGACTACTATCTTCACTCGATAGGTAAGGACCCCTCAAAGATCGTCTATGCCAACATCCGCGAGCACTCAGCTTGGGTGCATTCAGATTCGACAGACGCGTCAAAGAAGGCACTTGACATGATTAGGGGTGCCGTGGCCCGCTCTTCACTCTCTGAATCTCTCCAATCCCAGAAGAAGGAGGTTCCAAACCACGTCACGGTAGTTGGGGGAGGGATTGCAGGCATTGAGGCCTCATTGAGCCTGTCAAACCTGGGTTATCAGGTCACACTTCTTGAAATCGAAGAAGAGCTAGGAGGACACGTTATTCAGCTTCCCGTTGTCGCGCCCACAGGAAAGACCGGCCGCGAGGTACTGAGTGGAAGACTTACCGCACTTCAGAATGATGAGAATGTTGAGATCATGACCAAGACGAATGTTAAGTTCGTAGAGGGAGAGATGGGCAATTTCACTATTCATTATCTGACGGATGAAGATGAAGAGGAGAAGACACTTCAAACATCAGCTGTGGTCCTCGCAACGGGATTTGAAGAGTTCAAACCTACTATGATAGATGAGTATCGGTACGGCAAGAATCCAGATGTGATTACGCAGTATGAGCTATCGCAGATGCTCACCAAGAACGAGCTTGTACGCCCTTCGGATGGCCAACCTATCAAGGACATTGTCATGGTCCAGTGCGTAGGAAGCAGATCAGAGGACTACAAGCGAGACTGTAGCAAGCTATGTTGCACCTTTGCTATCGACAACTCACTAGAGGTTCTCGAGAGGATTCCTGAAGCTAATGTATCAATTGTCTACATGGACATTAGGGTCCCCTTTGAGAATGAGATGATCTACAAGGAATCCAGAGAGAAGGGTGTCGACTATATACGCGGTAGAATCAGTTCGGTATGGGAGAATGACGGCAATACACACGTGAGAATCTACGATTCCCTGCTGAATCACTATCTTGAGGCCGTTCCTGACCTCCTAGTCCTGTCTACTGCCATTCTGCCACCACGTGGTGTGGCGGAGCTCTCTGAGACACTCGGCTACGCATTGGAAGAAGACGGGCATGTGAAGGAGCTCTATGGCAAACTTCGGAGGACGGAAACCCGCAGACGTGGAGTTGTCGCCGCTGGCGGAGTGACTCGTCCACAGTTCGTGTTTGAGGCAGTGACTGACGCACAAGCTGCAGCCCTGGTTCTACATAACGAACTGCAGGGTGGTACAATCGAGAAGATCGCACGTGGGGCAGTACTCGATGTGGACGACTGTGTTGGCTGTAGTCTGTGTGCTCAACAGTGTCCCCGTGGAGTCCCTCTGATGATTGAAGAAACAGAGGCCGAAGAGGAGGACGAGGAGCAGAAGATCCTGTTCAAGGCCGCAATTGACACTCTGAACTGCCATGCCTGTGGAGTGTGTCAGAGCCTCTGTCCGTCGGGGGCCACGCAACTGAACTTTCTCTCAAATGAACAACTCTGGGCGGAGATTGAAACCGTCCTAGATGGTGCTGGACCCGATTATCCAATCACCATCTGCTTCTACTGTGAGGAGTGTTCTGTTTCTACTATCGACATCGTTGGTGCTCGTAGAATGGAGTATCCTGCCAGCACCCGATTGATCTCCGTTCCCTGCGCAGGACGAGTTTCGATAATTGACATTCTAAAGGCCTTTGAACAGGGTGCTAGCACGGTCATGATTGCAGCCTGCGAAACGGACCGATGTCATATTGGCGGTACGGGCAATGAAATAGCTCAGGTCCAGGTGGATGTCACACGTGACATATTGAACGCAATTGGCTGGAAGGGCGAACGAGTCGACATGTTCAGAATGTTTAGTGCCGAGCCCGAGAGATTCACAAGTGCAATTGAAGAGATGGTCAAACGAGCTCAGAAACTCGGCCCCACACCAGTTCATCTCGGAACTGCTGGCAAGTGGATGGAGGTGTCGGAGTGACCGAGGTGGCAAGCGGACT
>JBHLPB010000277.1:0-2727 GCA_048939905.1 Promethearchaeota archaeon | reverse complement strand
TAGTGTGTATAGCCCCCTTCAGGGCCTCTTCCATGATTCTTGATCATAAGACACCGATCGTGGATTTCTTGATCGTTGGTTGTGATCATACCGCCCTCGCCCGTCATCAGATTCTTGGTCGCATAGAACGAGAAGGTGGCCACATGTCCGAAAGATCCAACCATCTTGCCATCCACAGTGGCACCATGGGCCTGACAAGCATCCTCAATCACCATCAGACGGTGCTTCTCAGCTATCTCCATTATCGGACCCATTTCACACGGGTTCCCAAAGATGTGAACAGGCATGATGGCCTTAGTCTTGTCGGATATCGCCTTCTCAATCAGTGTCGGATCCATGTTGTAGGTATCTGGCCTTACATCCACAAATATCGGAACAGCTCCAACCATGGCTATCGTGTTCGCCGAAGCAATGAATGTGAACGAAGTAGTAATGACCTCATCACCAGGCTGAATCTCCATGGCCTCCAAGGCGGTACTGAGAGCAGTCGTGCCATTAGTTGTCACTGTTGCATGCCTAGTTCCAACATAGCCTGCAAACTGCCTCTCGAACTCGCGTGCCACCTTACCTTCAGCAAGCATTCCTGACTGTAGGACTTCCTTCGCTGCTTGTATTTCTTTTTCGCCCAAAATAGGCTTGGCTATGGGAATCATCCTAGTCCACGCTGGCCTTGAAAGGCTACATCGTTAAAATGGTTTGGTAGAAGAAGAAGTGCACTACTCCCGCTCGTCCCGGGCGAGCTCCTTTTGCACTCGCCGCCTCTTTTCCTCGATGTAACCGACGCCGCCTACGGTCACACCCATTACGGCGAGCGCGACAACCATGTAGACGAGATTCCCGAGATACAGAATCAAGGCTAGTGAAACTCCGCTCAGGAAACCTGAAGCGGCACGTATCAAGTTGGTGGTCTTCCTAGGTGTGAGTCTCTGGCTAATCCAGTCTACGACCGTTGAGAAACCAATTGCGAGTGCTAGGAAGAACCAAAGCCAAGAAGGTTCGCGTGGGAAGCCTATCAAGAACAGAAATACAATTCCAAGGCCCAGTCCAGTGTAAATCCCAGCGCACCGGCTACAGAAATAAAGTGAACGTCCTCCAAACGATACTCGAAGACAGTGACCGAACAAAGAGGGGGGATGATGAGAGAGCATCATGTGTAAGGTTTCGCGTAGTTCATCACGCTTCGACCATTGAGTTGTGTCAATCTCCAGTTCATCTGGATGAACCGTTGCTTCTTGTTCTGAGGCCACTGTAATCTCTCGCAGAAGGACCCCAAATGAGGTCTTATGTCTGTTGTCTTTGTGTCATGGCATTCCCCATCTGACTGCCTTTCCGGGAAGGAGCATACTCGGTTCCTGCAATCCATTCACTGCATTTCTCGTAAGAAGCGAATTGTGACTGATATCAAGCACATCAGAAATTCCCAAAGAGTCTTTCAACATCGAGCGAAGTTCCTCTGTAATACTCTTCCAGTCGCTAAGCTCCGGAAGGTACGCTGCTTGGACTGCAGCCTCGGCTATCACATTGTGCCAAACATCGAAAGCGTCGTCTATGGTCAGTGAACGCACTTCAGACGACCGCAACGAGGTCAACACATCGCACAGTTTCCCGTAGACTCGGCCGCCAAAGGACTCAGGGATCGGGATGGAACCCAGGTTGTTAGGTAACAGATTGACTGTTATCCTCGCGTTGTTGGTCATGACCGTCCTGAAGAACCAAGACACAAGATTCGAGTTCAAGAAGACGCAGATTGACTTCAAAACGTCCTCGGACGCCTCCGATATGTAGGTGGCAGAATTCAATACTAGATGCTCACCTTCGTCAAAGCAGGCAACTGGATTCCTGGCGTTTTGCTGAACTATGACCTTGGGCATTGAAAGAAGCCCTATTCTTCCCGGTTTGGCGAGACGATTGCGGTCGTAGTCAAGAAAGACTCTAGATTTGACCCGGAACGCAGCAATGTCCTTCCCTCTCACGACTGGTTTCCAGTTCCCATCTGTCTTCGGGGCACCATGCACAAACTTGTCGTTACATCCAGTTTCAATTCCCCGGTGGATGGACGCGATATCAGCCAAGCGGGGGAGCTTGCTTAGAGAACTAAGCAGCTTCTCATTCTCTCTGTCAATCCCGGTAAGGAATCTATGGCTCCAAGGGCGTACCAAGTTCATGTAGTTTATCTGTGGAATCTTTGTCGTTGATACACAGTCTTCCCGCTGAAGATCATATCTGGAAAGAGAAACAGAGGATTCTCGTTTCATATTCCCCTTTCTGAGAATGATGATGCCTGTTTCAGCAGTGACCCCCCTGAACACACCGGGACCACAGTCAGAGATGTGCTTGATTCTGTGATTAGTCAGTAGTCGCCTTCTCAGCTCAGTGTAGGAATCTAATGCGAGGAGGTTCTTGTGCAATAGGTAGCCCAGGATTCCATCAGGTGCCAACTGTTCTATTGAAGCCTCGATGAAGAGAGCATGGATATTGTACTCTCGTGCAGTTTCATATCTGGCCCTGAGATTTGCACGGTATGAGGAATCGAGTCTAGAAAGACGAAGGTACGGAGGATTTCCTACAATGATGTCGAATGCAAGTCCTTCGGGCCAGAGTTGGAACAGAGAGTCCCCAGTCTGCAGATTCACTCTGAAATCGTGACTAGTCAGACCGCCGTTCAGAGTAGCCATGGCCAACCAGAGTTGCGCCTCGGTGATATCAACAGCTCCTTGGTCTAGGTCA
>JBHLPB010000065.1:0-11038 GCA_048939905.1 Promethearchaeota archaeon | reverse complement strand
CTTCTCATCGTATCATTCTGGACTGGATTCTCCTTCTGGACCAGCCTGATTATACCAGCAGCGATAGGGCTTGCTATGACGGTATACCTCATCTATGTCATTGGGTCTGGCTAGTTCAGCATCCAAAAAGGCTGCTCAGTTGCACCAACAAGGTTATTAACAATTGTTAATATTCTGGTCCCAGAGGGGTTAGACTCATGACCGATGATGAGAAGCTAACGATTAGCGAGTTTCATGAGAGAGTCGGAAAACAGACCAACGGTGGAATCTGGGCTGTTTTGGACAACGACAAACCAACCACAAGGGAATTGGAGGATGCTTTGGAGCTAGCATACACTTCTCGCTACCACTGGAAGCATGTGGGTACGCTCACCAACGACGTAAGGGCAGTTTACATGATTTCTAGAGTGTTCTCACACATGAAGAAAGGCGACTCAGCCATTCACTACGCAAACAAGATGCTTGGTCTTGCTGAGAAAGCAGAGAAAGAAGATTCTGGCAACTGGAAAGACTTCGATATGCCCTTTGTATACGAGGCGATGGCACAGGCCCATGCGGTAGCCGGCAACAAGGATGAGTGCAAGAAGTACGTCAAGAAGTCGCAGGAACTTATAGACGAGCTTACAGATGAACAGGACAAGCAGATCTGCCAAGTGGAGCTGGACAAGGTCTCCTGTTAGATTGGGTTTATCAGGAAGAAGCCCCGACTCAAGTTCGGTGAGTTACATAGATGAGAGCATATCCGTATGTGCAGACGAGTGTCTTCACAGACAGCCGCTACTCTTTCGGTGGCAACCAACTTGCCACATTCTGGGATACAGCAAAGAACCTGGAACTCTCTGATGAAGAGATGCAGGGGATAACTCTTGAGTTCAACTTCTCAGAAACCACGTTCATCTTACCTACTGAGCAGTCACGTTGTGCAGCAAAGTTCAGAATATTCACTCCGGCACTCGAGATACCCTTTGCGGGCCATCCTACTCTCGGGACAGCATTCGTTATGAAACACAGGGGGCTCCTACCAGAGGAGGTTGAGAGAGCTAACCTAGAGCTGGGAATAGGACCTACACCAGTAGAGTATCTGTCAAGTGACACCATCCTGATGGAGCAGAGGAAGCCAGAATTCTTGTCAACATTTGACGACAAGGAAGGAATAGCGGGCGCAATTCAATTGGATGCTAGTGACATTGTAGACAAGGACCCAATTCAGTTTGTATCAACCGGGCATCCATTCCTCATTATGGAGGTAGCGAGTCTCAAGGCAGTGCAAGATGCGGTTCCAAGTCCGTCCAAGATTGTGGAAACACTCTCTGGTCAGCTGAGTCAGGAATTGGTGATCTTCTCAGCAGAAACTGTCAATGATGATTCGTCTGTACATGCGAGAATGTTTGCACCAGCGGCAGGTGTACTGGAGGATCCTGCCACGGGCAGTGCGGCAGGTCCTTTGGGAGCCTACGTCGAGAAGTACAACATTCTTGATAGAAAGGAAATCGGTGCTCCAGTTGTGATCGAGCAAGGATTCGAGATTAGAAGACCAAGTCGACTCGTATCTGAGGCCATTGGCGGACCTGCACTGGATGGAATGAGGGTTTCAGGCCAGGTCAGACTCATCGCTGAAGGAGATTTCTATCTCTAGTGGAAAAGGGACGCTTGTGGAGGGATTCTTGTGCCTGGAAACAACGAATCAGAAAAACTGGAGAACTTGGAGGAAGTACGCAGGTTCTTTGCCGAGCTGCTGGATGCATCATCTTCCCAGGGAATAGTCGGAGTAGCCAGCTTCAGGAATGTGTACGAGGAACTAATGCCAGTTCAACAGGCAAAGCTCAAGGACCTTGTTGACAAGAAGTTTCGAGAACTGGCTGATTCAGGGTCCATTCTGTCAATTGCCATTGCATACCTTGGCAATGTGATAGACTCCATCAACGTGTCGCGGGATAATCGCGTCGACTATGCAAGCTGGAACAAGTACGCTGACGAGTATCACAGGTTGAACGAGTTGCTGAATGCGAACGCCCAAGCAATGGCAGAAAGATTCGAAGGTGTTGCCATTCCGGCCACGATAGAAGGAGTCGCTTCGAAGGTCGAAGATGTCACTGTCTATTATCCACTCACAATCTCTCATCGCGTGGTAGCCGAAAATGCTGGGCTTGGGTGGAGGGGGAAGAACGGGTTGCTCATCAACGACAAGTACAGCTGCGCGATTCGCTTCGCATCTATTGCCACCACCATGCCTCTTCCTCACGGTAGCAGAATAGATTCGAAGTGCGGTGACTGCGGTGCGTGTGAAGACAGTTGCACTTTCATAAAGTATAGAAGTCAGCTCAAAGACTATCGAGAGAATTGTAGAAGATACCTCGTCTACCTCGGGACCAAGGGAATCAGCAAAGACGTTTGTGGCAAGTGCATTCAGGCCTGCCTTCGAAGAAGCATCTACAAGGATCAGTTCATCCTCACCAACTAAGGTACGGACCATAGTGGTTTCCTGAAGAATACCTCTCCCACACCCCTCTCATTCACTCCAAGAAGAATGCCGCATTCCTCGAAGCCGACCGCCCTGTGCCATGCTTGTGTGTCAGGTTCATCCACTTGGGATGAGCTGAGGACAATGTCGTAGCCATTCTCTCTCAAGTGAGATTCTAGATTGTCAAGAAGCAGTCTGCCTATGCCCTCGTGTTGGTATTTGTCTTCCACGAAGATGAGTCCGATGTAGGGCACTCTGGACCAGAGAAACTCAAGGCGCAGGTAGCCAATTGGCTCGCCATCGAGTTCGGCCAGGAAGATCTCATCCTTCATGATCTTCTCGCGCATCAACATCTCATTGGCGAGAGGGTCCTCAGCGACACACCACTCAAGGTCTCTGGGCTCTGCGCAACGCACCACTACTCTGGAACCAATTCCCATTGTTCTCACTCACAGACCTGAAAGGCTGTCTAGCATACGCGAAAACCGTTAAGTCTGTTTTTAGCTCCGCTGCAGAGCGGAAGAGCAGCCGAGCCGCTTTCCCTTCACTCGAATGTGTTAGGCTACTCTGTAGGCTCCAGCCTTGGTGCCTGAGCCTTGAGCGTTTCAAACTCGGGGTCAATATCTGTATACCTGAGTATATATGCAGCAACAAGCAGAAACGGTGCGAAGACAGGCCCCCACCATAGGTAGCCGAACAGCGTACTTGCTGTGGTCACTTCAGAATACTCCATGAACCAGCCGAGCAGAAGTACAGACGCAGCTTGGAAGACGTTAAGCGGAACACCCTTGAACCCCTCATAGATTCCTGCACGGCTCTTTCCAGATACGAGTTCATCCACATGGGCAATGTCAGCCGGAACTATGTAGCTCATGAGATAGTACACAGCCATGCACGCTGCAAGAGGAATGAAGTAGACAAATGCGACGATCACATTTGACACAACACCTACGGCTACACCCACCGCGGGGGTCATTGCCATGAGCAGCGCAAGCAGGATCAATGAGTAGAACATCAGGCGACCTTTGCCAGTCCTTGCAATCATCTTGATCCACACGTACAGGAAGACGATTATCGAGATCAGGAGCCCTATTGCAGGCGGCAGCAGCGTTTCCATTGTCGTCAACAGAAGGACTTCCTGCGCAAAGCCAACTACCTGAGCTGTTATCGCTGAAAAGCTGAAGGACAGAAAACCAACCACAAGTATCCACCTCACGTAGACAGGGTTCTGGAGTACGGTGGACGTTTCTTCTCTCATACTCCGCTTCGGAGGCACTATGTCAGGCTTCTCTCGAATGAAGATAATTGATGGAAGATAGAACAGTATGGTGATGATGGCAAAAGCAATGACTATGGTGAAGCCGAAAGAACTCAGACCCGGTGGAGGGCCGGCTAGGAATAGGAGGGGGGTCACAAAGCCCATAAGAACCCCAAGCCCGTTGGCAACCCAGTTCGCAGTATTCTGCATGCTGGACACAAGGGGCCTCTCATCCTCGTCCGTTATCTCAGGCATCCATGCCTGGAAGGCCGTAAGCAAGAACGCGTAGAAGAACTTGAACGAGCAGATGAAGAGCAGGTAATAACCAAACACTAATAGCTCCAGAGACGGGTCAGCAGTGTTCAAGAACCAATTGGGAACGAAAAGCAAGAGCCCTGTCAGGGCCAGCCCCGGTGCCCCGATGATTACGAACGGCTTCCTTCTGCCCCAACGTGTATTTACACGGTCGCTATAGTAACCCGTAAGCCAGTGAGTCAATCCAATGACTATGTAGGACATAGCAACCGCAATCCCGTCTAGCAGCCAATTGAGGTCAAAGACGGTTCCATATAGCCAGAACGCGGTCAGGCCCGTCAGGGTCAAGAGGAATGACGAGCCGAAGCGCCCCATACCATAGGCGACTTTCTTGTAGAATGGCAGCATTTTTGGACAGCACCCTCTAAGCGACTGAGCAAGAGAGATACTTGTCCCATTGCCGAGATTTAAGTCTCTTGAGAGGTCGGACTGGATACCCTAGGATTGAATTGGGGTCACAAGCAGGCCTGGGAAGATGATCTTGCGAATCTTCTTCATGAGCTTGATGTACTCCGGATTGTCGGCGGCATAGACGTCCAACAGCCAATTGTAGGCCTCAATTAGAGATTTGTCAGCGACATCACCAGTGACCATTGCGGTGATTTCTTCACTTGCTCCCAGCCAGATATGTAGACTCTTGCCCATCAGATTCTCAAGCTCAGCCTTTTGTGCATCATCAAGTTCTAAGGAGAAACTTCGCAGTATCCCTTCTAGTCTCTTTCTTGCCTTCTGCTGAGCATACTCCTTGTCGCTCGGCTCCGTGGCGATGATGAAGCCACCGTGAGTTCGGATATAGTAGTCTGTGGTGCGTTTGCCCTTTGTCACAGTCCCGAATCTCACAACATAGCCACCATCGATTAGCAGCGGAAGATGATGATATACTTGGTTCTTGGAAATTGGATCTTCGGGCCACCTCTCCTCAGACAGATGTACTATTTCGGCTACCGAGAGGGCCTCTCGTTTCACGGTCTTCTCGCGAATGATCTTTTCTCCAGTTTCCTCGTTGTGCTCCTCCGTGGTAAGCGTGTCTTTGATACCCCAATAGAGAATCTTCATGATCTTGCTTCTCACGGGCTCCAGCATTATCTTGCCTATCTCCTCATCACGCACAATCTTTTGCCCTTCTGGTACCAAGGGTTTCCCGTCAACCAACGCTTCCTCCGTGAGTTCAATACAAGCCAATGTATCTGTCAGTTCATCATTCAATACTCTCGTCACCTCAATTATATTGGTGATTATTACGGTTCTGATGCGGAATGGATTCTTATTAAACTTTTGTGTCCCCCATACTTGTATAAACACACCGTGTAAATCTGAATGGTTTGGTGCACAAACCTTTATATGCATCTTTGTCTATCCAAGAAACGTTGGTGGCGCAAAAGGTTGCGAAGTTTGGGCCCCACGGAAAACGGTGAGAAAAATGGCACTAGCAAAGAAACGCAAGAAGCAGGTAAATGACATCCCTGAGAGCTTTATCAGACTCAAGGCCGGCGTTCGCGCCGAAATGTATCGAGTTTCCTTCAGAAGGTAGACTGGTGATTCACCTATGTACCTATACTGGTGGATCGCTCTGGTTCCTTACCATGGTTCTCGAAACCTAAGTCTTGAGAACACTAGTCATTCTTCCTTCAAACCCACTTCACATGTACTTACTAAGATGCTCATGTTGAATTCAGCATGAGCATCTCCTCTCTTTCTCTGATTCAAGCACTACTCCCTGAAGTCCTTGTCCCTATACTCAATAGGATTGGCGTCGAAAGTATCCTTACAGTAACGAGCACAGAAGTAGTATCTCTTTCCCTCGAAGTCACTGTGAAGTGTGGCCGTCGCAGTGTCGACATCCATCTTGCAGATCGGGTCTACTGCGATTTGAGGCTCCCGCTTTGACATGTCTGGCTCACAATACTTCTCCGGGTCGGACTCGAAAGTATCCTTGCAGTACTGGTTGCAGAAGTAGTATCGTTTGCCCTCAAAGTCACTGTGTAGGTCCGCTGATGCAATATCGACCTGCATCTTGCATATGGGGTCAATGGCAACGTTGCCTTCCTGATATGCCGCTGGCGGCGTTCCTGAAACCACTTCTTCTGGTCGCTGAGGACTGAAGCGATTGAGAGTCAAAGCATTGGTGACCACACTGACGCTAGAGAGAGCCATCGCTAAACCTGCAAACTCGGGTCTAAGGACCACTTCTAGTGACGGGTAGAGCAACCCTGCAGCGATGGGCAGCAGGATGATATTGTAGATAAGAGCCCAGAAGAAACCCTGTTTGATCTTGGACATTGTGCTCTTGCCAAGCTCGATTCCAGTTACGACATCAAGGAGATTGTCCTTGACAAGTACAATATCGCCCGACTCAACGGAAACGTCTGTCCCTGACCCAAGAGCAATTCCCACGTCCGCTTGAGCCAGCGCTATTGCATCATTGACGCCATCGCCTGCAAAAGCGACAGTCCGGCCTTGCTCCTGGAGATTGCTGACTTGAATGGCCTTGTCACCCGGGAGAACCTCGGCAAGGACTTTCTCGATACCCACTCTCTTTGCGATGGCTTTGGCGGTTGCTTCCCGGTCTCCCGTTATCATCCAGACCTCAATGCCTAGATCCCTCAGAGTGCCAACCGCCTGAGCTGAAGCAGTCTTGAGTTCGTCTGCGATAGCAAGAACGGCAAGCGGCTGCTGGTCGGCCGCGGCAAATACTGTCGTCTTCCCCTGCCGTTGGAGCATAAGGGTCTGCCCTTGAAGATTGGAGAAGTCGACTGACAGTTCTTCCATAAACTGGTCACTTCCAATGGCGATTGTCCTTTCATTGATTCGCCCAGAAACTCCCTTGCCAGTGGTGTAGGAGAAGTCGCTTGAAACCGGGATCTCTAGACCTCGCTCTCGAGCATCGTAGACGATGGCCTCTGCAAGTGGGTGCTCACTGTTGAGTTCAACGCCTGCTATCAGGCTCAGAGCTTCGTCTTCGCCAAGATCACCAGCCAAGACTATGTCTGTGACTGTCGGACGTCCCATTGTCAGAGTCCCAGTCTTGTCAAAGACCACTGTGTCTACTGCTGGAATGGTTTCGAGACCGTCGCCTGTCTTGATAAGAATCCCATGCTGTGCGCCCTTGCCAATTCCTACCATTATGGCCGTCGGAGTAGCCAGACCCAAAGCACATGGACATGCTGCCACCAAGACTGCGATTGTGAAGTTGAGTGCAAGTGTCCACTCTGTAGCCATGATTACAGTCCAGAAGAGGTATGTAGATAGAGAAAGTACGAGGACGACTGGAGTGAACACAGCAGCTATTGCGTCTGCCTTTCGTTGGATTGGCGGCTTGTTTGTCTGTGCCTCCTCAACCATTCTTACTATTTGAGAGAGTACAGTATCCTGACCAACCTTTGTAGCCCTTACACGGAGAACTCCATTCTTATTGACTGTCCCACCAACAACTGAGGCACCGACGGTCTTCTTCACCGGAAGAGGCTCACCAGTTATCATGGACTCATCTACTGAGGATTTCCCTTCCAGGACATCACCATCAACCGGAACTCGGTCACCAGGTCGGACTAATACAACGTCATCCACTTCAACATCTTCAATTGGGAGTATCAATTCCTCCCCGTTCCTAAGGACAACTGCAACTTTCGCCTGCAAATCCATCAGGCTGCGAATTGCTTTTGACGTTCTGCCTTTGGCGATTGCTTCCAGAGTTCGTCCCAGGAGAATGAACGTGATGAGAAGGACGGCAGTATCATAGAATGAAGAGAAACCAATCAAGAAGAATGTCGTTGCGACTGAGTAGAAGTACGCCGCACTGGTTCCAAGCATCACCAAAGTGTCCATATTGGTCTTCAGATGGACTGCCGAGCGAAGAGCTGATCTGTAGAAAGGATAACCACCTATGAACTGAACAGGTGTTGAGAGTGCGAACATCAGAAGCATCCGGATTTCTTCTGAAGGAACGATTACATTCAGCACTCCGAAGTGCAGTAGCACAACTGGGATAGCCAATATCAGTGAGAAGATGAAGCGCGAAGAATAGAACCTACGTTCACGTTCTCTTGCAAGAGATTCCCTATCACCCTCGATACCCTCTGCGTCCTCCAGCTCAAACCCCTGGCTTCGTAGGGTCTTCTTGATTATCTTGTATGTCACCAAATCCTCATCATATTCAATAAGTAGCCGCTGCGTTTCGGGGAACGTTCTGACAGTGATTACGCCTTGCAGCTTACCGAGCTTGTCCTCCATGGTACTGAAATCATTCTGAGTGGGAGAGCCAGATACCGTGAGTGTCATGGCCAGGCGTTTGGCACGGTAGCCAGTGGAATCAACGACTTTCTCCAACTGTTCCCTTGTGACCTTGGTGGGGTCATATTCAACAACTGCCTTCTCATCAAGCAGACTCACTGTTGCTTTGATGACACCATCTTCCCCAGCTAGCGAATTCTCGATTGTGGCTACACACGAAGCACAGTGCATTCCGTCTATTCTCAATGCCATCCTGGCCCTTTCGTCTTGGATTGTCAGTTCTTTGGTCATGGTTTCTACCTCCTATGGACTCCCGAGTCGATGCTCTCTGATCAGTTCAAGCTTGTAGGCCCTAGCACAATGGACACAACAGAAGGCAAGTCTAACACCGTCCAAGTCCTCATGATGGGCACCATCATACACACGAGCACCGCAGCTAGCGCAGGTTTCTAGTGAAGGCTCCAGGGCTGATGCGGTCAAGGATGCAAAACGTCTGAACAGACGATCCGTGAAAGTCCGCCCCTTCCTGGTCAGAGTATACACTATCTTGGGTCTCTTCCCACTCACTTTCTCAGTCTTCTTGACAAGCCCCATGCCTTCCAGCTTCTGAAGAAACGGATACAAGGTCCCAGCGCTCAGCGTGTTTCCTGTGCGGTTCTTGAATGCCCGCATCACGCCATAGCCATGAATAGGCCCCTCATTCAAAAGGAGCACTATGTAGAACTGCGAGAAATCGGAGAGAATCTCTGACATCTCAGTGGATGTGGACCCCTGCGTCTTACTATCCGAACTCATTACCTTGACCGTCCAATGAAGTATCGTACAGGATATATCTAGGCAGATATATATCGACCACGATATATATGCGTTTGGATGGGGTCGCTGGTTGCGGTTGCGCAGCTCAGTGAATCTGTGAGAGATAGATTGCAAAACACACTTCGAGAGCTTCAGCCCACGAATACGTCGGACTCCCTTCCAGCATCAGCCTCACTCATCATCCTGAGTAGTTCTTGGAAAGTGTCTTGGATATTCTCACCGGTCTTGGCACTAGTTTCTCTAAACACTGCTGGGACGCGGAGTTTGTCTATGAAGTACTCCATAAACTGGATTCCCTCTTCTGGCGTGACGATATCCTCCTTCGGCAGTCCCGGGCGCAGGTCAATCTTATTCCCAACGATGACAGTTGGAGGAAGCGGCCCCATATTCTTGTAGGCCTCGACAAGCCATTTGGAAGCATTATCAAAGGAGTCTCTATCTACAACCGAGTAGACCAAGATTATACCGTGGCATCCATGGTAGTAATGGCCTCTCACCTTCTCAAAAGTAGGTTGTCCTGCAAGGTCCCAAATGATGAACTTGACAATGTCCTCTCCAAAGAGCACTTTCTTGGTTGCGAGATCCACGCCGATTGTGGCAAGATGACCTTCTATGAAGTCATCTCCCAGATAGTTCCGACGGATGCTCGTCTTACCAACTGCCCCGTCGCCTATCAACACAGCCTTCATTACCATGCTGCCGTCGTCTTGGTCTCTCATACGCAAATGCTCCACCTTTGTGAATGATAGGCATAGCGCCCTCATTCATTTGCCGCCGTGCACTCCCGGGTGTTGTAGTTCTACGTGGTTGCAGGAGCCATAATAAGGTTAATGATAAAGGGACTCTGGGAGCGTGGCGAGATCAGGCTTTCTGAATTGGAAAACACATGTAGATGAGGCCGGTTTCAAGCCAGTTTCTGGGATAGAACTCGAACTCTGGGCCCTTCTTACGTAGGTATCCCTTGTCACAGCACCATTCTGTGAAGTATCTGTATGCATCCATTATCGTCTCTATTGTACACTGAATCACGGCGTATGTCTGTTCAGGGACGTCCCAGGTCACCATCCCTTCAGGCGCTTCGGTCCCCGGTTCAGATTCGTGACCAGCAAGGTAATCCAACTCTTTCGTGGCCGGATCATAGTTGTCCATGACACCATATCCTTCTGCTGTCGATTTGAACAGGTGCCAAATGTCGACCTCTTTCTTGTTGAGTCGTTCCCAAAGAGAAGGGATGAAAGAGGGCCCATCAGACCCTCGTCCTGCAACTCCTAAGACCTTGAATCCTGGCTTCTTCTCAATCTTGACTTCCAAGGGATGAATCCTCCCGCATCGTATATGCAAAGCATCGGTTATGTGAAACGGACATGGTGTACCTAGTAGAAAAATCATGTTCATCCTGCTCGGTATCGCCTGAAGGGAGCAAGACCATCAGATAGAGAATGGGAGCTTGAAAGGAGCCCCCTAGTCGTGCCATCCTAATCCCTGTGTTTGGTAGCTGGCGTGTGGTTGGATAGAATCAAAGCCGCTTGATTGGCAACGAAGCTGACTGTCCATGAAGGCGAGGGTGGTTCTTGGCCCTCTGCGACCATCTCTTGCCATGCCTCATCGGTTAGACGGTCATCCATAGGCCACTTGAACTCGTAGTAGGAGAATGTGCCGCCCCTGGTAAGAATCACTTGTCCTTCAATCTCGACTGCGACATAGACTACCATTGGACGACCGACCGCCTCTTCTAGGACCTCGCCCTCGTTTGGATCTGTGTGCACGTCTGCGATAACAGCCATATCGTCATCCGCATCTGACACGAGAAGGTCATCAGTGGGTAAAGCTACAATATCTCCAAGTGTCTTCCCGCTACCTTCAATCAAGCGGAACTCCTCAAGATCTAGGGGGGTGCCAATCAACTCCTTGACAGAGATTGTCTGGAAATCTCTGAGAAGGTCGTGAAGTTTCCAGAG
>JBHLPB010000064.1:0-11106 GCA_048939905.1 Promethearchaeota archaeon | reverse complement strand
ATGACCCCTTTTCACACGATCTTAAGTCTGGCGCCTTTGGCCTGGCTTGGCTACCTCCGCATGAATCCGTAGATGTATTTCGGGTTCTTCAACTCTTTTGTGGTCTATTATGAGAGGGAAATGGTGGGGCGGGCCGGATTTGAACCAGCGACCCTCGAGTTCCAAAGGGGAGATCCCCTTGGTCTTCTCGGTGTAAGCGAGACATCATAGCCGGGCTAGACTACCGCCCCTAGACAGTTCGGGTTATCCAATCCGAATAAAAGAATTGCTCACTGACGGATTGCGACTAAGTGAAACTCATGCAGGGTGTCATCGAGGACAATATCTCGGACAATGGCGAAGCCAAGACGAGAGACCGAATCGCGCAGGTCAGAGATTGCTGTTGGGGTTGTCTTTGATTTGAAGGATGCAATAAGCCACCCCTTCTTCTTCAATAGTACAGAGAATTTCTTGACAAGCATGAGCGTGCCTTGAGGCTCTGTAGTGACATCGATAAGCAGCAGGTCAAGCTTCTCATTCTCACCCACGATTAGTGGGTCCATTGTGAACGCATCATCAAAAAGAACTGAAACGTTTGGATAGTCATTAACGAGTTCTTCGAGTGACTGGCTGAACTCCTCCGATACCTCTACACCAATAGCCGTTGCACCGCACTCAGCCAAATATCTAAGAAAACCTCCGGCTGAGCTGCCAATGTCAAGAGCTAGTGTAGTTGAAGTGACAACGTTTCCTATTGAATCATCAATCTGCCTTAGTTTCAGATATCCAACGGGTGTGTCTAGTGCTTCCTTAGAAACGGTTACAGATTCTGACCCTGTGATTTGTTTCGATGGTTTTGCAGGTTCACCATTGACTTTCACGTGACCTGCTCGAATCGCACGTTTAGCAGCCTGACGAGATGAGAAATAGCCTTGTTCTACCAACCAACTGTCAAGCCTTGGCATTGTACTTCTCTCCAACCTCTTCGGGGATGAACAGATGCATTGGTACGCCCTTCAGTATGGGACCTATTGCAGCGAGAATACCAGATGCACGAGTACTCCTCTTACACCTCAATGAGTACTCGAAATGGCCGAGCTTCTCTATTCGATAGATGTCTTCAGAATGGCTAGATCTTCTCAGTGCATTCTCAACGAGTTCCTTGGTGCATCCTAGAACAAGCAGCCGTTGGTGATCATCCCCCGCCCATCTGTTGATACGTTCAAGAGTTGACTTCGCGAGCTCTCCTGTAATCTTGCGATTGGTCGTGTCTATTTCCGTGATATGTACCTTCACTGGAAGATGATCTACTAGCACCAAAGCACCAGAGATTGTCCTCAATGAAGACTTGTACATTGACAGCTGACTCCGAAGATTGTGGAGCGGAATAAGCACATCCATCTTTGGCGGTCCTACGATTCCAATATCACAGTACAATCCGTATCCGACCTTTCCGACATCAACTAGTTGACCCTTGATTATTGAATCGGTAGAAAGCGCGCCAAACTCAGAAACACTTCCATATCGTTGTGTCAGTACGTTGCCAACAAACTCCTCGTCCTCGCCCTCAATATCAACCGTTATGTGGTTCCTCTTGTCGGTTCCCAGGTTGACTACAGACGCGCTCAGCTCCTTGACTATCTCGATGGCATCTGTTCTTACGTGCTTGAGTATTTGTCCACGATAGGAACCATATGCACGAGCATATAGAACTAGATGCTTCAATAGTCTGGCACCCAATGGAGACTGTATTTTGCGTGCTAAGTAGGTTTCCTTGGATAGGCGATTGTGTGCTTATGTTGTAGAACTTGCCGATAGGTCAGCCTTCAGTTCTTCCACCCTCTTGCGGAGGAAACTGATTGCCTTCGTGTTGTCTACATACTCCAATTGCGCATTGCAATTTGGACAACGGAATGAGAGATTCATCGCCTCCTCAAAGGGAACTGGCGAGGAGTCGCGACTAACGCAGGCATACAGGTCATTGTTGCTCTCATGTTCTAGTCTCTGTTCTAGTAGGTTTAGAACTAGTCGTTTCTTTCGATTGACAAGGGCTTGTGCTTTCTTCGGATCTATCTTCCAGTAGTATAGGAACCAACCTGTATTTGTGTCTCGGATTCTTCGGTAAGAGGCCAAGTGGTTGTCGTGGAGCTTGTACAGGATTCTTCGGACTATGTTCAGCTTCAGATCGGTCTTGGTGGCAATCTCCTCATCTGTAGTCTCCTCTGCATTGACGAGAACAGTTGCGATATCCACTCCCTCTTTGCCCGCTATCTCCTCGACTACAAGGCGGAAAAGGTCATGATTGATGTTCGCATGTACCATTTTGAAGTAATCACCTGAGGGTATCCGGAAGCTGGTCAGTCCACTGATTTCTAATGTAACCAAAAGCCCTGCATTTGAGAACTTGCACTTACTATACTATTATTGCCTAAGAGAGTATATATTCACTTCGTTTGGACCGCTTCTCAATCTGACTTCTGCGACTTCTTTCGCTTCACAACAACTCGGTCTCCTAGTGTAGGCCCTCCACGAGACACCCCCTTGCTAGTCCGAATTGGCGTGGAGCTTATTGGTTCCAAGAGTGAGATGTCTAGCTCTCTTTCCAAGCCTCTGATAGTCTTCCCTGTTGGTTTCAGTCGTCCTGCCTCTATTGACTGAAGGGTCGAGATTCGCTCACCTACCTTCTGAGCAAGCTCTTCCTGACTTAGCTGCTTCTTCTGCCTAGCCTTCCGGATTGTGCTTGCATAGTCTTCGATGAGAATCATATCCTCCAAGCGTGTTCCAGTCGTTGCACGGGGTTTCGATCTTCGGGATGTGACCCTTCGAGGAACATGCGTGGCTGGTTTCGTGGGCTCACCAACCCAAGAGGGTCGAATGCTGGGTGCTGAAGAGCCCCTTTGGTCTTTGCCTGATGGTGTCCGTCCAAACCTCGCCGCACATTGGGGGCAGACATTCATTTGAGCTCCTTCGATTTCGACGTTTCGTCCGTGACCCTTCATGTTTCGGCCACATAACTCACAACTGGGCACAAAGCATCCCTCTTCAGAGTCACTCTGAACCTGCAATGTTGATAAAAGTTGCCGACTGGTGCAGATTCATTAGGCCTCAAAGGAATCCTTAAATCGTTAGCAGAGGATGGGGTTTCGAGGTGCAGTGATTGCCAGGGACTACTGATGCAAAGAAGGACAGCATCGATGATTCTACCTACACTGAAACCTACACTAGACATCTGGAACGTCGTCTTCGTGCGCTAGAGACAGAGAAGCAGATACTTCAGGCCGAGCGGTCTAGGCTTGAGAAGGAAACTCAGACTCTGAGAACTGAACTCGAGAAGCTGAGGCAGTCTCCACTTATCACAGCAACAGTCATCGAGATACTTGATGATGGAAGAGCGGTTGTGAAGAGCTCCACAGGTCCGAACTTCGTTGTGCATATCTCTTCATCCATTCCCAAGGATAAGCTGCAACCTGGTATGAGAGTTGCCCTCAATCAACGATCCTTTGCAGTAACACAGGAGTTGCCACCACCAAGGGATCCGATGATCAGAGCAATGGAGATTGAAGATGCTCCTGATGTTTCATATGCCGACATTGGTGGACTCGAGGAACAGCTTCGTGAGATAAAGGAAACAGTAGAATTGCCACTCCTGAAACCTGATCTATTCGACCAGGTTGGCATCGAGCCTCCCAAGGGCGTCTTGCTAACGGGCTTCCCAGGTACGGGAAAGACCCTGTGCGCAAGAGCTGTGGCTCATGAAACGAATGCGACTTTCATCAGGGTCATTGGTTCTGAGTTGGTTCAGAAGTTCATTGGTGAAGGAGCCAGACTTGTAAGGGAGATCTTCTTGCTTGCCAAGGAGAAAGCACCGGCTATCGTCTTTGTTGACGAGCTTGATGCGGTAGGCTCACACAGACTGGACATAGCTACCTCAGGTGACAGAGAGGTTCAGCGTACACTGATGCAACTGCTCAGTGAACTAGACGGTTTTGAGAACCGTGGACAGGTGGCTGTCCTTGGAGCTACCAACAGACCAGACATCTTGGACCCAGCTCTTCTGAGACCAGGGCGCTTTGATCGGATAATCGACTTTCCTGTCCCTGATGAGGAGAGTCGAAAGGAGATTTTCAAGATTCATACGCGCGGAATGAATGTCGATTCTGCGCTCGACTATGATAGGCTGGTATCTGCAACGTCAGAACTAACAGGTGCTGCCATCAAGGTAATCTGTATTGAGGCAGGCATGTTTGCCATCCGCGATAACAGAACCTGTGTGGTACAAGAGGACTTCACCAAGGCTATTTCGAAGATTCGAGATCGAGGTAAGGGCGATGGCGCACCAAGTACCCTCTATGCCTAGTACGCCGTCTGTAATACAGCTATTGCGCCTCGTGAGTTGTCATGAGATATAGAGAGTTCCTTAGGAGCAGATTGAAAGGTCAAATTCCGTCCGATATTCCGCTTCCCGGTGGTTTTAATCTCGTAGGACATGTTGCCCTACTACATGCTGATTCTAGGATGCATCCTTATCTGGAACTAGTGGGAGAAACCACTCTTCAGTACGACTCGCGGATTGCCTCAGTTGCAGTGAGAGTGGGAGCCACATCAGGAGTCATGAGAGTACCTAACTATACCGTCGTTGCTGGCGAGAGTCAGACAACTACAACACACATTGAAAATGGGGTTCAGTTTAGACTAGATCCCACGCGCATAACCTTCTCAGGTGGAAACAAGACAGAAAGACTTCGCATGGGATCTGTAGTCAAACCTGGAGAGCGTGTTCTTGACATGTTCGCCTGTGTAGGTCAGTTTGCCTTGCACATGGCAAAAAACAGAAAGACAAGAGTACAGGCAATCGAATTGAACCCAGATGCGTACCAGTTTCTCGTTTCCAGTGTTCGACTTAATGGTTTTCAAGACACAGTTGAACCAATCCTTGGTGACTGTCGAGAGTTTCACCCGGTACGCGAGGCCAATCGAGTCGTAATGGGGTATCTACATGACACGCATCATTTCCTTCCGTACGCTTTGAAAGCGCTAGTAGCTGAAGGAGGAACTGTCTACATGCATATCGCTGTGCCAGAAAGAGAGTTGGAACCACTGACCCACGCGGTCAAAGAACTGTGTTCGGAACAGCAATTCTCGTCCAGCGTTTCGATACGTCGGATTAAGATGTATGCGCCCGGCATTCAGCATTTTGTCTTTGATATCGAATTGTCACAGCTCTAGGAAAGTGACTCACAGAGCGCAACCATTTTATCCCTGTCGCAGGGTATCAGGATGGAAGAACCTCATTCAACTTGGGTGGGATTCATGAGTCGTAGACGTGGTATGTCACCAAGAGCAATTGCTCGAATGATGAAACAGATGGGAATAGAACAGAAGGATGTTAGTGGCGTAAGAGAGGTGATATTCCGCTTCGAAGACAAAGAGTGGTTGATCACCGACCCTCAGGTGGTAATGATCAAGCAGGCGGGCAGCGAATCATTCCAGGTTTCAGGCACCAAGTCAGAAAGGGGACTGACCACGGCAGCGGATGTTTCGGAGGGAACGGAACCGGAACCTCAGAAAGAGTTTGAGATACCAATGGAGGACGCTGCGCTTGTGGCTAGTCAGACTGGTGTTGATATCGAGACTGCAAAGGAAGCGCTGAGAAGTAGCGATGGTGACCTAGCAGCCGCAATATTGAAGCTAAGACAGACCTAGTGTAATACAAATAATACGCTTGCTCTGCCACTACTCCGATTCCATCTGTTCCTTTAGAAACTTGAGTCTAAAGAAGTCCTCGCGCTCTCTTTCTTCCAGGGCTTGCTTCACGTATCTTGCAGTGGCATCAAGTCGGGGGATTACTATTGTTTCAAGAGCTGACACTCGCCTCTTGGTACGTTCGACTTCAATCGCAAGTCTCTTGACGGTTGAGTCGATTTCAGCAAGGCGCACCACTGCGTTCAGAGCATCCTTGAACTTGGATGCCATCACGTCGAGCTGGACACTTGAATCTGGCAATGAGTACGGAAGTTCTGGTATGTGTTGTTCAACAGATAGGACGGGTACCAAGACACCCATCATCGATCGCGTGGAGATTCTCAGATCTGCCAGAACTCTGCTTGCGTTGGCAAACTCCACTACCTCTGAAGGCCCCATTATCATCTTCGTCTTTGTCAGTGCAGAGAATGCTTCAGACAGAGCGGTTTCGACCTTCTCGCGGGTTTCTTTCACTTCAGCAAGGACATTGAAGAGCTCCATGATTAAAGAATCACGCTTCTCCTTCAATAGGTCATGACCGCGTTCTGCCAGTCTCATCCGGTTTTTCAATCGGAGGAGTTCCATCCTTGTTGTCTTGGTCCCTGGTAGAATCTTACTCATGTCAATCACTTTGAAGGGCTGGATTTAGGATTCGGACGTGGAGTCGTGTCACAGCATGAGTTCCTAAAACTCTTGTGATGAGCATCATGCAAAGGTCACTACTAGTGCACTTACGAGTATTGTGAAAGCGCAGACAATAAGCCAGTCACGAAGATACTTCTTCACAAGTCTTGGTCGGTCATTGATCTGGCCGGTCACAATGAGTGTCATGAAGGAGATGAACAGAAAGGCAAATGGAAGAGCGACTGTTGTACTGGTGAGTGATGTATCGCTAATTAGGATGATTGCGGACAATGCACCAAAGATGAGAAAGCTGAGTATCATTAACGAATTCAGCACGTGTCGGATTCTATCAACATCCATCGAAGGCTGCTCCTTTCTTTTTGGCGGGCCATTCCCGGGCTTGCCCCCTCGCTGCTGTATCCTGTTCAAAAAGGTTGTGTCTAAGTCGCAGACACGAATCGGCTTTGGCGAGTTGACCGCACTACTTATTAGGGGTGTAGAGTCCATCTGGCAATTGTATTACAAGAAGTACATGTGATACCATGGAGTACACATCATGACAATTGCGATTCACGAGAGTGCATTGATTCGCCACTTCAATACCCGCAAGGAAGTCTTGCGTGCGTGGGAAGAACGAATCGGTGCTCGCTTCTCTCCTTTTCGCGGCTACAAGATGCCAGATTCTCGTCTGTATATTGAATGGCCAGAGTTTCTTGATCAGCTTGTGGACTTGATTCTCACCAATGAACGCCACATCTTTCTCAGGGGCCCTGTTGGTTCCGGGAAGAGTACGCTGATGTTGCTTGCATTGAGAGACCTGCCAACCTTGGCAGACCGTCGGGGAAACAAGTTTGTGACTGGCTATGTAGGAATGACAGGTCTATATGAGAAACAGATGGCCGCGGCCATTTCCGACTCTCTGAGGATAAAGTACAGGAGGTCATGGGAGTCAAGTCAGATTGTAGAAGCTGTTGCTCAAGAGTCTGTCAGAAGGTACATCCAGGAGAACTCCCGCACTGCACTGTTTCTCGAGGATGTTGCAGACAATCAAGAATCAGCATTCCACAAGCTGCGATACTTGGCTGACCTTCCAACACAGGAGATGAAGAGTGATTATCCAGATGTGCTTGATGAACCCATTATCACATTGATAATGTCTGGAACTGCCATCTATTGGAATGCCATGCTTTCCTTCCTTCCGCAGATTGCAGACCGAACTGAGCCCCTTGATGTTCCTCCGTTCGATGACCAGAAGGCAAAGGAGTTCATTGGGAGAAGAATCTACTATGCACAAGGACGCATAGACAGCTTCAATCCCGACAACTTTGAGATATACCCGTTTGATGAAGCTGCCATTGAGATCATCAACGAAGCTGCCAAGGGCAATCCACGTGACATCCGAATGTTGGCACGGGGATGTCAACAGGTAGCGGCGGAGAATTTCAGGCGAAGGGATGATCCAGAGGTGGATATAGAGATTGCCAGACTAGTTTCAGAGGCATATGCTGAATTGCTTAGAGAGGTGCGTTAAGTTTGAGCGTTCTTAAGAAATACCGAGATTCTGAAGAAGATAGGGATGCAAGACCATCTGCTGTTGAAAGACACAGAGTAGCAGAGCCCACGAGTAGACCTGTAGTGGCGGTGCCCAATAAGGAACGGAAGAGTCCAATCGTGTCGTTCTCATTTACGACTGAGCTTAGGTCCTGCCTCCAGAATGTGAGAAACGAGAAAGCAATCAACCTGAGTATGTGGGTTGAACGGAAGTTACGAAAAGCCCTGTCTGATGAATTTCCAGACATAGCCGACAAGTACCTCGACTAGTGATATCATGTGCCTCGACTCTGAACTTCTCCTTGTAATACAGATGATGTATGAGATAGGGCTCTATGTGACTTCACTGCCCCTGCGCATCTCCGCATACTCGGCTACGCGTGCCATGCAGAGGGTTGCTATGGATGGATCGTCATAGCACGGAACGCGATTCATCTCAAGCAAATCTTTTCCGGGTTTCCCAACGTCTGCAGCCAACCATACTCCGATCACTGGTTTGCCTTGGTCTGCAGTGCGTATGCCTTCTAGAGTCCCAGCAGCATGTTCAGTCTGTGTCATCCCCGCAAATGTTGGAACTCCGCAGATGACTAGCAGCATGTCAATATTCGGGTCCTTCAACATCAGTTCAGTACTGATACGGTACTCCCTTCGTCCGCCGCTGGCAACTACATCTATGGGATTCTCAGTGGATGCTATTGGAGGCAGGACTTGACGGAGCTCTTGTCTAGTTTCCTCCTCAAGGGTCGGGATATTGAAACCTAACTCAGTGGCCGCGTCTGTAGCAAGAACTCCGGCGCCGCCTGTATTACTAATAATACCTATATTACGTCCGTTTGGGAGTGGTTGATAGTCAAAGAGCTTGCATACTTCAAGTAGGCTATCCAGTGTTGGAGCAGTGACACAGCGTGCTTGGCGAACCATGCCGTCAAACACTTGAGTCGAACCGGCAATGGACCCGGTATGTGACAGAGTGACCTTTCCACCCACTTCGCTCCTGCCGCCTTTCAGCACAACAACTGGTTTTCTGCTTGCCGCATCATGGATTGACTTGAAGAAGGTCCTCCCTTGATCAACACCTTCAACGTATACTGCAATGACAGAAGTCTTCGGATCATCACCCAAGTAATCGATTATCTCTGAGAACTGAACATCAGCGGCATTTCCTAGACTCGCAAACTTGCTCATCCCGATTCTCTTTGTCCGAGTTGTGTAGATGACCATTCCGCCTAATGCACCGCTTTGGGAAACTAGACCAACATTACCTCGTTCTGGCATCATGGTGAAAGTACCATTGAATAGCCTACTGTTTGAAACACCCACACAATTAGGGCCAATGATTCTAACACCGGCTTCTCTGGCTGCCCCCACAAGCTCCTCTTCAAGCTCTGTACCTTCCGCACCGACTTCGCTGAAGCCACCGGATATTACAACCGCCGCTCTGGCCCCGGCCTTCCGTGCTTCAGCCATCAGACCTGCGCAGTACTTGGCCGCAACGGCTACTATGACAAGGTCGACGGGCTCTGGTAGATCTCCCAGACTTGGATATGCTTCGACTCCCAGTACGTGGTTTCTGTTTCGTGTTACTGGATACACTTCGACCTCAGATGTTAGGAGGTTCATCAGGATTGAGTTGCCCAGCTTGCGATAATCGGAGGAAGCTCCGACCAAGGCTACTCGCTTGGGGTTGAAGAATAGGTCAATCTCATGGAATCTATCCACACGCGAGTCGGTCATGGTTCCCACGCGGCCTGTAGTTGATTTATGTCTGTCGAGAGTCTTGACGGAGTACTCTGTTCTACTTTGAAACTCGACGGAGAAAACGCTTCAATGGAGTCGAATTGACACAATCAGATTCTAGCGTCCTTCTGATCGCTGGTTCAGCTTCAGGACACTTTCCGAACACGTTGTCCAAGGCGTCCAATACAGAATGGACGACCCATTCATCCCTTCGTCGACATAGAGTTTCTGCGAGTGTTAGAACAGAAGACTCATTGTAGAAGTTTCCAAGAGCGTTGATGGCTGGTGTGACAATACGAGGATTGTCTAGTTTGACCAGCTTCTGGAAAGCCATGATTGAGTCCAGAGTCCGAACTGCAACATGAGTGTTCATGCACTCGAGCACGTGGCGGTAGTCCTCACTAGACAGTGACTCCTGATACTGGCTTACAGAATTCTCGAGCATGGCAGTCAAAACAGGAACCGAGTGTCTACTTGCAAGTGAAGAAAGTCCCTCTAGGTCTTGCTTGATCATAGACTGCAGAAGATTTGCATATAGAGAGTTTGAAGGGGTAGCACTCTCTTCGGGTGAAGATGATTCATCATCAGAGACCTGGATTCTCCTCTTGATTGTCGGTGATACTTGTATTACTGATAATACCATGTCGAGTTGGTCCTCTGTAACTAATTCTCGGGCGCCCAGCTCTGAGAGAGCTTTCCGACCGTACTCGGAATGCCATAGAGATGTGACATCAATTTTGTTTCCATGCTTCCTGAGTCTGAGGTCTGTCATCTCTTTGAGTCTGATGGATTCAAGTTCAGCAACTAGCTCTGCATGTGCCTGGTTAGAAAACAACGGAAAGTCGAAAAAGAGTGCGTCCCCTTCATTGATCTGTTTCAGAGATAGCTCTTGGATATGTGCAGTGAAAAATTGAGATGCTTTGACCAATGATTCTTCGTTCTCCAGTCTTCGTAGAAGACTCACTGTGTCGGGCTTGACAGGTTCTAGGCCGTTGGCTGAGAAAAGATCAAACACCATCTCTCGGTATTTGATAGGTTCAACCTGTGTTCTCTTCTTGCCGAAGCTTGCAGGAGTGACATATTCCGCATCCGCCGCCAGAATCAGGTATTGAACTGCGACATCCCACCCTTCATCGCTCTCCACAGTAGCAACTATATCAAGTAGATCTCTGCTTCTTCGTTCTCCAATGGCGTCAGCGAATTGGATAACATATTGCTCTCTTTCACTCTCAATTGCCTTATCCCGGAGAGCTTTTACGAACCATTTGTCATCCTTCTCGTCGGCCAAAGGCGTCACCTGGATAGTCAATTAGAACCCAATGAAACCGATAAGACTTGTTCGTGAGTAGATGTATTGTTTGTATTACGAACTCGTTAATCTCAGTCTGTCACAGACTTACGTCTTGAGAGCGAGGATTTGAGAGCCGTTGACGAGGTGAGTTCTTCCAGGGCTGAGATTATCGTTTCCTCAAC
>JBHLPB010000063.1:0-11107 GCA_048939905.1 Promethearchaeota archaeon | reverse complement strand
CATATTTCACCCTGTCACTCAGATCATCCCGGATGTGCCTGATGGAGCGAAGCTGGATCCTGTTTTTGGAAAGTCGTTTCTGGTTGAAGTGACGAGGGGCTGTGGATACTCGTGCAAGTTCTGCATGGTAGGTCACATCTGCCGGCCTCGTAGGGCAAGGTCATTGGACATTCTGAAGAGGATTGTTGAAGAGGGACTTGAGAAGACACCAGTCCGAAAGGTGTCATTGATCGGCTCTTCGTTGGGAGACTTGGATGGGCTGGACGACCTTGCGAGTTGGGTAGTGGATCAGAATGTCCAATTGTCTGCCCCGTCCTTAAGAGCTGACTCGGTCACGCTCGGTCTTCTCGAGTCATTCGTGAAAGGAGGTCAGCGGACAATGACCATTGCTCCGGAGGCAGGTTCCGACCGCATGAGAAGGGCAATGGGTAAGGGACTGAGCGATGAGGAAATAGAGAGAGCCTCTCGTCTGGCAGCTCAAGCTGGATATAGAGCTCTGAAGCTCTACTTCATAATTGGGTTGCCTGATGAGTCTGAAGACGATATTTCGGACATCTCAAAGATGGTCAGGCATGTCTCGAAAGTTTCGAACCTTAGAATAACTGCTAGTATCAACCCCTTTGTGCCCAAGGCTCATACAAGATGGGAGTGTAAGAGTCAACCCGGAGTCGAAGAACTGAGGGAGAAACTCAGGATTGTTCACAATGGCCTGAAGAACGTGCCGCGAGTAGAAGTCGAAGGGATTGACCCAAGAAGTGCGCGAATTCAAGCGGCACTGTCAATTGGCGACCGCTCAATTGGAAGGGTGATTCACTTGGCAGCCCGGTATGGCGGGTTGGGAGGTTGGAGACGTGCAGAGAAAGAGTCGGGGCTTGAATTCCTCTCTTTGCCGAGTGACACTGAGCGCCATAGGGGGAAGCTGCCGTGGTCTTTCTTGGTGGGCTGAAATCGCACGGTCATCTTGGCTAAGGTTATAAATGATTAATCCAGAGAAGACTTGGATGACACACCAAGACCGGTCATGGTGCAGCTCATCTGGTGATCAATCATGTCACGAGAAGAGTTCGATGAGGAGTACCCTGCACTGAGCGAGGAGCTCGAGGAGGGACGCACCAAGACCCACAAGATAGATGGTGTCCGCGCGATGGCTGAGGAATCTGAAGAAATCAAGGAACACAAGACCTTTGTCCCGGATGTTGTGGACTACATCCGACGATGTGACACAGTGACCCAAGCAATGGAGATTATTGACTACCTGCTAGGGCGTGGGGAGATCAGTCATTCGGACGCGCGGGATATCAAGGCTCAGCTGAAGGCAGATGGGCTTCGGAGCTTTGGGGCCAAGAAGGAGAAAGACCACTACCTACACCATGGAATAGGTTCAGAGTAGGTTGCTTCCGTACTTCATTGGACTGGGTCGCTAGGTTCAGTTCCACCTCGTCATACACGGTACTGTTTCTAAGAGAGTCTGCCAAGTCCCCTTTTACCCTGCGAACTTGTAAGCGCCCCTCTCGCTTGCCCATGAGATTGTTCCGGGGTCGCACCTCTTGAGCTCGCGCTCGGGGAACTCACTCAGGAGGTTCCAGCCCAGGTCAAGTGTGTGCTCGAAGGAGCGATCCTCGAACTCGTCTTGGCTGATGAACTCTTGCTCGAAACGATCGGCAAACTTGAGGTACTTCTGGTCACGATCGGTGAGAGCCTCGGATCCAACAACAGCAACGAGGTCCCTCAAGTCAATCCCCTCTGAGTAGCCGTAGTACAACTGTGCTTGGACTTCTTTGTGGTCAAAACGAGTCATTCCCTCGCCGATACCCTCCTTCATGAGCCTGCTCAGTGATGGGCCAGGATCAATTGGAGGGTAGACACCCCTCCTGTGGAGGCCTCTGCTCAATGGAAGCTGACCCTCAGTGATGTAGCCAGTCAGATCAGGAATGGGATGAGTCATGTCATCCTGTGGCATGGAGAGAATTGGCATCTGTGTAATCGTACCATTCCTTCCATGGATTCTCCCTGCTCGCTCATAGATAAGGCTCAGGTCAGTATACAGGTAGCCTGGATAACCACGGCGTCCAGGAACTTCGGATCTTGCTGCACTGATTTCTCGAAGAGCCTCTGCATAGTTCGTCATGTCAGTCAGCACAACAAGAACATGCATATCAGATTCGTAGGCCAGGTACTCGGCGGCTGTGAGTGCGGCTCTCGGTGTGATGATTCGTTCAATTGCAGGGTCGTTGGCCAAGTTCAAGAACATAGTGGTGTGTTCCAGGGCACCTGTTTCTTCGAATGACTTCATGAAGTACTGGGCCTCTGTGGCAGTGATGCCCATGGCCGCGAATACAATGGCGAACTCACCCTCTTCGCCTGGAATCTTCGACTGTCTCACAATCTGGGCAGCAATCCGGTTGTGCGGAAGGCCCGATCCTGAAAAGATTGGAAGCTTCTGCCCTCGTACAAGTGTGTTCAAGCCATCAATTACAGAGAGCCCCGTTTGGATGGGCTGACGAGGGTACTGTCGAGCGTAAGGATTGATTGGAGATCCATAGATGTCCCAGTGGTCTTCAGCAGTGAGCGCAGGACCAGTATCTAGGGGGTTGCCCGAACCATCGAGAACACGTCCCAGAATCTCACTAGAAACCGGCAGCCTGAGTGTGTCCCCAGTGAATCTCACTGCAGTGACATCGGTGTCAAGACCACTCGTTCCTTCAAAGACTTGAATCACGGCTCTGCCACGGCCAGTTTCAAGAACGGTTCCTGTCAGAAGTTCGCCGTTTGGAGCACGAATCTTGACGACCTCGTTGTAGCCAACATCGTGAGTGCTCTCCACCACAAGTAGCGGACCACTAACATCAGAAACTGTTCGATAGGCAATTGAGGACTTGGACATCGTGATAGCCGCCTGAATTCATCTTATCGCGTCTGTTCGCCTCGGTAAACTTATGCTAGTTTTAAGACTTCCCGTCTGGAGAGAGGGTTCAGAGCCAAGCTGTCACATGAAAGAACCCCAAGACAGGAGCAAGGAGTATTGCTCGGACAATCAATGATTGTCCTCTTGATTTCAAGTCGCCAGCAAGTGGCGTGAAATACAAGATTGCTCCGGCAAGGATAGCGACGGCAACTATGATGTCACCTATGGTGACAAGAGTGTGGATGAACTCCGCATCTGTCATACCAATGACATCTAACCACGCAACTTTGGCACCCTCAAGTGTGAGTGGGTCTACGCCTGCTATGTCAACGAAATAATCGAGGAGTGGAGGTCCGGCTATGTATAGAACCACTCCAGCAACAATCAAGCCCTTTGCCAGACCATCGCTGAGCCCGGTGACATAGACCATGAACCCTACAAGAACAAACACCAGGTATCCGCGAAGCACAAACGCTAGCGCTAGATTCAGAATAAGGTCTGCGAGCTCCAACAAAGGTCCAAAGGAAGGAAACTCGAAGGGATTCTGCAGAATGAGAAGACCTACTGTCAGACCTACTGACTCCATATCAGGTTGTCATTCCAATCCAATTTAACCACCACTCAGCTGAGTTCATGCTTCAGAGTCGAGAGGTCCTTCCTCATTGTATCTCTGACTTTGGGAAATCTGAGTGCTGCGGCGGGATGGTAGGTAATGAGGAATTTGCGGCCCTCAATATGGTAGATTTGTCCATGCGCCTCTGAGATCTTACAGGGGCCAATGACTGAAGAAACTGCCACGCCCCCGAGCAGAACGACAGTCCTCGGTCCGATTATATCGATCTGACGGTGCAGATAGGGCCTACAGGCTTCAATCTCACTCTTCCTTGGAGTGCGGTTGCCTGGAGGTCTTGATTTTAGGACTGAAGTTATGAACACCTCGTCCCTTGAAAGGCCAATCTCAGCAATCATGCCTGTAAGCAGATTCCCAGAACGTCCAACAAAGGGCCTTCCGGATTCATCCTCCTTCACGCCTGGCGCCTCACCCACAAACATGACTCGGGCGTCGATTGAGCCCTCTCCCGGTACCGCATTTTTGCGTGACTCATGGAGAGGACATCTTTTGCAGTGCAGAATCTCTTGGTGAACACTCGCCAATTCCCGGTCGCGATTCATCTCATAATGCTAAAGAAACGTGAGCCGATAAACACCACTGTTCACGATTGGTCTAGAGAATTGCGAGTCACTTAGCGATTTCAGATGCGACCATACCAGATGCAGACAGTTCTTGATAGAGTGACTGGAACTCCGAGTCCATCTTCTTCTCGATAGTGTCCATTGTCGACTCGTAGCTGTCCCAAGGGGTGAGTTTCATTCTCGCGATGTTGTCTAGAACGCTGAATTCGAGAATCCTCCTGACCTGCACACCCAGGCCGACTGCTTCAGCCATCTTCCTTGCAAACTTGATGATCAATCGGAGCATCCTGTACGTCTTACCAATTGGACAGAATGTGTCAATCTCGTGAAGGGCGCTCTGAGTGAGAAAGTCCTCTTTGATCATTCTGGCAGCCTCCAGCGTCGCTCGCTCTGACTCAGGGAGAGCGTCCGGACCAACAAGCTGTACAATCTCTCTGAGCTCCTGATCCTTCTGAAGAAGTGCCATGGCCTCCCTTACCAAGTCAGCCCAGTCATCTCCGAGGTGTTCCCGGTGCCATGGTTGTAGGGTGGGATGATATAGAGAGTAGCTCGTTAGTGAGTCTATGGCAGGGAAGAATCTTCGGGCTGCCAAGTCTTTGTCGAGGGCCCAGAAGACCTTCACGATTCTGAGTGTGGCCTGCGTTACGGGCTCAGAGAAGTCGCCTCCAGGGGGTGACACTGCACCACAGAGGGTGATAGAGCCAAGTCGCTCATCGGACCCAAGCGTCTTCACACGTCCACCTCTCTCGTAGAACTGAGCCAGCCTAGAGCCCAGATAGGCAGGATATCCTTCTTCTGAGGGCAATTGGCCAAGTCTTCCAGAAATCTCGCGGAGCGCCTCGGCCCATCGAGATGTTGAATCGGCCATCAGCGCCACATCGAACCCTTGGTCTCTGAAGTACTCGGCAAGTGTGACTGCAACGTAAATAGATGCCTCGCGGGCTGCAACAGGCATGTTTGAAGTGTTGGCAATCAAGACCGTACGTTCCATCAAGGGACGGCCGCTCTTCGGGTCCTTCAGATGAGGCCACTCCTCCAGTGCCTCAGTCATCTCATTACCCCTTTCTCCACAACCAACGTAAACAACGACCTGTGCATCGGCCCACTTAGCAAACTGATGGAGCGTGACCGTCTTACCTGTCCCGAAGCCTCCTGGGATGGCACCCGTGCCGCCTTTGGCCTGTGGCATGAATGTATCAATAACCCTCTGTCCGGTAATGAGTGGTGTATCCATAGGAGCTCGATCTTTGAAAGGGCGACCAACTCGGACAGGTGTTCTCTGGAGCATCATGACGTCATGTGTATCGCCATGGGTGTCTTTCACCTTGCATATCGTTTCGAGAACTGTGTACTCACCAGGGGGCACTACTTCTACAACCTCACCCTCAACTCCAAAAGGCATCAGCACTCGTGATGTGATGATACCTGTTTCAGGTACCTCTCCAATGATGTCACCAGGGACAACATTATCGCCCACCTTGATTGTGGGATTGAATTGCCACTTCTTCTCCTTGTTTATGCCTTCGACAGTAAGGCCCCTCGAGATGAAATCTCCAGACATCTCCCTAAGCTCGGGAAGAGGTCGCTGGATTCCATCGTAGATGGAGCCTAGAAGCCCTGGGCCTACCTCGACAGAGAGTGAGTCACCAGTTGGTACTACAGGTTCTCCGGGTGTAAGACCGGATGTTTCCTCATAGACCTGTACAGTGCATGTGCCTTCACCGACTTCGATTACTTCTCCAATCAACTGTTGTTCGCCGACACGTACGACCTCATACATTCTGACAGAGGTCAGTCCTATGCATCGGACAACTGGACCAGCAATGCTCTCAATCCTTCCGGTTTCTTGGGTCATCTTCTTGCGCTCCATCAATGTCAAATCAGATGTTTATCTCAATACCAACAGCTTTTCGAATGAGCTCCCTGAGGACTGCATCATATGCTCCAGTAGTTCCATCCCGGTCTGGAATAAGTAGAATCACTGGAACCGGAGCCTCAGATAGTTCAAGTATGGTGTCTTCCACAGTCTTGGCGAGAGGTTCCGTTATGAGAATGAGTCCCGTTTCTGGGTCTCGGAAGTACTTGGTCAGTGAACTATGTGCTTCTTCGGGAGTGCTGGGAACGCTGCATTCCTTTACACCAACCATCCGGAAACCTGTGACCGTATCTCGGTCTCCAATCACCACAATCTTGTTACCGACCATGTGTTACTACGCGCCGCTATGGTTTTTGAATGCTAGAACCACTATTCTGGTTAGTGGCTGCACAAGTGTCCATCAAATTAAGGTTTTCATTCAGCCCACAGCCTCATGAAGCCTTGTTCCTATTCAGTGAACTGAGCGATAATGTCTTCTTCATCGACAAGAGTCCAACAGTAAAGACACTTGAGCGTTGGCGGTGTTCGGGAGACCACCTCATACTTGGCTTTGATAGGCTCTCGTTCTTTGTTTGTTACACATCGTTGGTTTGGACAGACAATCACGCTGGTGATTGTGTCCGGAAGTTCCACTCGAGTCTTCTTCGTGACCTTGCCTGATTCAATGATATTCAATGTGGCGTCCGGTGCTACCAATGCGATCCTTGCGACTTCTTGGTCATCAAGAGAACGATGTTCGAGCTTCACGATGTCCTTGCGGCCAATCTTTGAGCTCGAGATGTTCATGGCCAGAGTGATAACGTTGTCTTCTCTGCCCGTGATTCCAAGGATTTGGAGGACCTCTAGTGCGTGTCCAGCTCTGATGTGATCGATGACTGTTCCATCTGATATCTTCACAATTCGGATACCATCGTACTTCTCGCGCTCGCTCATCTATATCATCTGGGGGTAGTGTGTCTGACCGTTCCGTTTTATTCCTTCCCGTTGATTTGACGTCTTTCAATGATATCGAGAGGCGAAGGTTGATATGGAGAACATCCAGACGGCACCCAGCAAGGCGGTGAAGTGATTTGGTACTGGAAGGTCTCGGAAAGGCACTCAACTCAGCTCTGAAGCGGCTTTTCGGTGCCACTGTGATTGATGAGGAACTAGTGAAGGAGCTCACGAGGGACATTCAGAGAGCCCTTCTGACAGCAGATGTTGACGTAAACCTAGTGATGGCCATTACGAAGAGAGTTGAGGAACAGGCACTTGATGAATCACTTCCCCGAGGGATATCTCGACGTGAGCACATCGTGAAAGTAGTTTGGGATTCCCTGGCCCACTTCTTGGGCGAGAAGACTGTTCCTCTCGAAGTTGCCCCGGGAAAGCCCAATCTGGTGATGATGGTGGGTATCCAAGGCTCTGGAAAAACCACCACAATCGGGAAACTTGCACGATACTATCAGAAGAGAGGAATAAGGACAGGGGTGATCTGCGCCGACAACTTCCGACCCGGCGCCTACAGTCAGCTGAAGCAGTTGGCAGAACACTCCAATGTGCCATTCTGGGGCAATGAGGAAGAGAAGGATGCTGTGAAGCTGGCCAAGAAGGGTTTCGATGATATGAAGAAACGAGGCATCGAGCTTATTCTGTTGGATACCTCTGGCAGACATCGTGAAGAGAAGGGCTTGATAAAGGAGATGAGAGACATCTCCAAGGGCGTCAAGCCGCAAGAGATTGTACTGGTAGTCGATGGCACTCTCGGCCAGCAGGCCGGCATTCAGGCGACTGCTTTCAGAGACGCCACAGAGATCGGGTCGATAATTGTCACAAAACTTGATGGGAGTGCAAAAGGAGGTGGAGCACTTTCAGCCGTTGCGGCCACTGGTGCGCCAATCAAGTTCATTGGAACTGGCGAGGGAATGGATGCCATTGAGCCATTCAATCCCACGAAGTTCGCTGGCAGACTCCTAGGCATGTCGGATATTCAAGGACTGATTGAGAAGGTTAGAGAGGCTCAGATTGAGGTAGATGAAGACGCCACGATGCGCTTCATGAAGGGGCAGTTCTCGCTTAATGACATGATGGCACAGTTGAAACAGCTGAAGAAGATGGGGCCAATTGGCAAGGTAATGGAGATGCTGGGGCTACAGTACAAGCTCCCAGATGACATTGCAGAGATACAAGAAGAGAACATGAAGCGGTGGGAGGTCATTATGAGTTCGATGACCAAGGAGGAGCTCGACAATCCCAAGACAATCAAGTCCTCCAGAATCCAACGCATTGCCAAAGGCTCTGGAACTAGTTCGCGAGATGTACGAGATCTACTGAAGCAACATCAAGAGATGCAGAAGATGATGAAACAGCTCGGTAAGCAGCGCCGTGGCAGAAGAGGAATCCCCGGACTACCAGGACTGCCGGGTGCCTAGACACATTCCTCCTGACTCCAGAGGGCATGTTGATGTTTCTTCGTCGGTTCTTGATTGTATTCAGACAGTTCCCGATTGATGAGGTCGGCGTGAGGTCCGGTGAGAACGCTCGCGAAGTCATCGTTGCGTGTCGTTCAATCAATGTGGGGTTGTTCGTTTCAGGGGATTTGCGTAGAAATGTGGAGGTTAGCATCGCGTATGGCCATAAAGAGGACCTCAGAGTTATGACCTTTCCAGGAAAGAGTTTGAAGAGGGTATCTCCCGACGAACGTTCAATCTCATTCTTCCTGTTGAAAGCGACCAAAGAGCTTGCGAATCTTCACCTTGGGGGAGCAAATCGCATGGACAATGGAATAGAGCTGAGAAGAACGGGCTTGGTTGAGTTTCTTTCGCTGTGGTCCGATTCAGGCACATTCCTTGCGCTGGATGATGCTGCCGCACAGCGATTGCCAGTCGAGCCTCCTTCCGGGCTATACATCTATGAGGTTGATGACGTGGGAATATCGGAAGAACTCGTGAAGCTTCCCGTTGTAATGTTGCGAAAGCCACTGAGTCCTGAGCGCTTCATTCTAGATATCAACCTGAGTTCAGACTAACCACAGGATGGACTTTGAGTAACCTTCATAATGAAAGCCTCCGGAAGAGACATCAAAACAGAAATCAAGTGTGGGTGTGGCCCGCATTGCCTACTAACGTATCTCCTGAGTTCGACAAGCAGAGGCAAATCTACGAAGACACTGAAGACCTTCCACAGCGGATAGCAGAGCTGGAGAAGCTCTTGTCCCTGGCGCCTAGGCATAAAGGCGCAGAACGCATGGTGGGAGACTACCGAAAGAAGCTTGCTCAGCTAAAGGCCAAGATGGAGAAACAGCGTGAGCAGGAGCGAGCACGTAAGGGTGCAAGGGCCTCCGAGGAGGGAGTCATCAGAAAAGAAGGTGCTGGGCAAGTCTGCCTCATAGGTGTCACCAATAGTGGCAAATCATCCTTGATCAATGCAGTGACAAATGCGGAGCTGGATGTTGGAGACTATCCTTTCACCACTCCGATACCTACACCAGCAATGCTCACTCTTGAGGACATCAACATCCAATTGGTGGAGATTCCTGGGCTCTTTGAGGGGAGCCACGAATCTGGAATTGGTAGGCAGGCTCTTTCAGTGGCACGGAACACAGACTGCATAGCACTCATTATTGATCTATCCCAGGACATAGAAACTCAGATGTCGATCATTCTTGGTGAATTGGATAGCGCACGAATACGTCTGAACCGAGAAAAGACAGCTGTCAGAATCGAAAGAGTCGGCCTTGGCGGTCACATGATTTACGGTGCACAGAACTTCCAAGGGGACATAGAGGAGGTGAAAGAGTACCTCAAAGCACGCAAGATCTCAAACGTGATTGTTCGATTTCAGAGTCCTGCAACATTCCAGCAATTGGTTGATGCCATGGATGCAAGTGTGGCATACGTAAGAGCGTTGATTATCGCCACCAAGGGTGATAGTCCAGGTTCTGAGGGACGATTCGATGAGCTTGAGGAGAAGTATGGGAAACGGTTTGATATCATTCCCGTTTCAGCTGAGAAGAGAGAGAATCTGGACGGAATGACATGGGCCCTCTATAATCACCTAGACATCCTGCGAGTATACACTAAGATACCCGGTAAGAAGAGAGAAGACAAGCCCATTGTCTTGCCAGAAGGCTCTATTGTGGAGGACGCCGCAGCAAAGGTGCACAAGGAGCTGTTTGTGGAGAGATTCCGTGCAGCTGTGATATACCGTGAGAAAGACAAAATCAAACGGAGACAAGTAGGTTTGAACTATCCTTTGGAGGACGGGGACGTACTTCAGCTCCTGCACAGGTAGGGTGAGCACGTTTGTCCGAAGAAGAGGTAGAAGCCGGTTTAGATAACCTCACGGTGGTCCTAGTAGAACCTCAGACCCCCGGGAATGTAGGATTTGCTGCGAGGGTTCTCGCCAACTTTGGAGTCGATAGCTATCGGATAGTGGGAGAAGACCCTAGACATAATAACTACGCACAAATGTTCTCCGCGCGTGCTTCAAACATCCTAGAGTCTGCTCAAATCTTTCCAGATCTAGAGTCGGCGCTGACCGATATGCACTCCTCCTGGGCTGCCACCGCAAGAGTAGGAAGGAATCACAGTGTGACACGAGCTGCAGTACCGCTACCCGACTTGCCGGACCCCGCGGCCGTTGACGGACGTGTTGCACTGGTCTTTGGAAGAGAGGATGCAGGACTGACAAATGAGGAAGTGGCGCTCTGTGATCTTGTGTTTACGATACCGGTTGCTAAAGGCTATCCGAGCATGAACCTTAGCCACGCCATTGCGGTGACTCTCTACGAGTTGTTCAAGAAATACGCACCCAAAGGCCCACCAGAGCCCACAGAGGCGAAACCAGCGACTCGAGAGGAAAGGGAGATTGTCTACCAGTTCTTTGACGAGATGATAGATGAGCTCGACATCAAAGAGTACAGACGACCTATTGCAAAACAAGTCTTCAGGAATCTCCTGGGCCGTGCCTACATGACCGGCCGTGAGGTCGCAACCCTCACAGGCGTAGTTAGAAAGCTTAGAGACCTTGTCAGAAGGAGTGGTTGAAGATACTGAACGTTCTGGACTCTCTTGACATGATTACGCCTAAGAACTTCTTGTTTCAGGGTGTTCATTGGATATTAGAGATAATTCTCCTAGTCCTTCTAGGTC
>JBHLPB010000062.1:0-11131 GCA_048939905.1 Promethearchaeota archaeon | reverse complement strand
CCAAAGGGAGTCCTTCACACAACTGGAGGCTACATGACCTACACGACTTACACCTTCAAGACCATTTTCGACTGGCACCCAGGTGATGTCTACTGGTGCACAGCCGACATCGGCTGGATCACTGGGCACTCGTACATCGTCTATGGTCCTCTTTCAGCTGGTTCAACCACAATGATGTTCGAGGGCACTCCAACCTATCCCGACAACGACCGCTTCTGGTTGGAGGTTGAGCGCTGGAAGGTCACTCAGTTCTACACTGCTCCTACCGCAATTAGAGCATTGATGCGATTCGGTGACGAGCCAGTAAAGAAGCACGATATGTCCGGTCTGAACCTCTTGGGAACAGTGGGTGAGCCCATCAATCCTGAGGCCTGGATGTGGTACCACGAGGTTATCGGCAACGAGAACTGCCCAATTGTGGATACGTATTGGCAGACAGAAACAGGCGGAGTCATAATCACACCTCTCCCAGGCGCTACCGCGACAATTCCGGGTAGCTGCACACATCCATTCTTCGGCGTAGACCCCATAATCGTTGACGAAACTGGTGCAGCCGTTGGTGCCAACGAGGGTGGCTATCTGTGTATCAGAAAGCCATGGCCTGGCCTCATGAGAACCGTCTATGGTGACCATGACAGATTCATCAACACCTATTGGATCCAGTACAAGGATCCCGACAGTGGCGACCCGATGTATATGACAGGAGATGGCTCAAGGTTCAACGAAGACGGCTACTACTTTGTCATGGGTCGTATCGACGACGTTCTAAAGGTATCAGGACACAGGCTCGGCACTGCCGAGATCGAGTCTGCACTTGTCAAGCATCCAGCAGTGTCTGAGTGCGCCGTCGTCGGATTCCCACACGAAATCAAGGGAGAAGACATCTATGTCTTCGCTACCTTGCGGGTTGGGGTCGAGAAGACTGATGACTTGAAACAGGAGCTGAGACTGCATGTGCGCAGGGAGATTGGCCCAATCGCGACTCCTGCGAAGATCCAGTTTGCTGATGCATTACCAAAGACCCGTTCTGGCAAAATCATGCGTCGTATCTTGAAGCGCATTGCAGCAGGTCAGATTGACGATATCGGTGACACCACAACACTCGCCGACCCAACAGTCGTTCAAACTCTAATCAAAGAACGACTCTAACTTGGTCCTAGGAGAGAGCCCGCCAGGGCTCTCGACTCCTATTTCTGCTCAGCCTTTGGCTTCCTTGGCTTCTTACTTGAGCTATGCTTTTGCTTCTGTTTTCCAGAACAGCACTCTTCACACATTTTGCTTTCACCTCTTGTTGTTAGTTCCTTGCTATTGATGGATTCCAATAACCCGATAATACTACTAGAACCGAAGTATTTAAACTACGGAGTCCGTAGTAAAGTAGTGACTACTGAAAAGGGAAGTGAAGATTTGCCATCAGAACAGGAAGCCGAATGCAGTCGAACCTCAATCAATGGTGTATGCCTCTGTCCTTTGGAGGGAATCATCCACACTGTGAGCAGAAAATGGACACTCCAGATAGTGACACTAATCGGCAATCATCAACGGCTCAGATATAGCGATATTGAGAAGCTGTGCACAGGAATCAGTCCCACCGTTCTCTCTGACAGACTAAAGGACCTTGAGGAGGAGGGAATCATACGTAGGGAGGTCTTCGCCGAGATCCCTCCGCGTGTTGAGTACTCGTTGACTGAGGACGGGACAGAACTGAGAGAACTGATAGTCCCACTCATGAATTGGGCCTCGAAGCGTCGTGCTTGAACAGTTGCATGCAAGGGCCATTCGGTGTGACTTAGTTTCTACTGCTGCCGTTTCGTCATAAGGTATGCAACTGCAAAGAGAATCGCTAGGAACAGTTGGATCCCCAAGAAGATGATGGCACCCATTAGGGGCAGGAAGCCACTCACAAGACCTACTATGTCATTGACGATCAGTCCTGCCAGCACAGGAAAGACTGTGATGAGCAGAACTTCTATCCTCTCGAATGGTGCTCTATCTGCCCAAATCAGCAGAACTATCCATCCTATGAGCGTGACTGGACCGTCTTCACTCTTTTCTTCTTTTCCAGATTTGATGCAAGCTTGAGAACCCGCCTGTGCCAAGAGTCAGTTTGATGCGATATCTTGTCATCTGTACAGCTTTCGAAGTGCTCTTGGTATTCTACGTCTTCTTCGATGACTTCTGGAGATGATCCTCATCCATCTGGTAGTTTCATGGCTTGGCATCCACGCTGGTACCATAGTGGCTTTCACTCCGATGTTGAGTGGCTGTTCCTTTCTCCGACGCACCTTACGGCTTCTTCTACCCCGTCTACGACCCACGCTGTTTCATGCTGGTATTGCACATCAAGCCATTTTAGCGTTGAGTTTCTCCTCAGTAGTTCGAAGAATGCCAAGAAGGGGTTCTCATTCTGTTTCTTCTGTTGACTATTCTTCGGTAGTCTTCGTCAACCGCGGGAAAAAGCGACCAGTTTGCTTCATGTACTCTACATACTCTTCACCGAATGTTTCGACCATTTTCTCTTCCTCAATTCGAACCCAGAAATGGAATCCTATCGCGAGCAATAATGCGAACATTATGATTAGCGCGTTTGCTGTGACCAGCGATACGCCGGCAGAAAACAGAGTCAATACGGTGTACATTGGATGACGTACTTTCTCATAGGGGCCAGTTGTGATTAGATGATGATCCTTCTTAATCTCTAGGACAGCTGAGTACTGCCTATCAAGTTCGCGATGAATCCAAGCAAGTAGTGGTGGCATAGCCAGCGCAATGACCGACCCAACAAGGCGTAGCCATACTGGGTATTGAGCAACCTGAAACCAATCCATCCAAGACAGGCCAATTATGTACAGTACTGATGCCACTAGGAAACCAAGAATAACAAAGGTCATGGCCGCTTGGACCACCCCAAAAGCTTCACGCTCTGCCACTTCTGCGTCCGCATCATCCCGTCTTGGTTTGACAAACCTATAGTACACCCTTGGTATAATGAAGAGAACATAGATGCCAATGAACAGAACTCTAAAGGACAGTTCGTCAGCCATTCTACTCACCTTGGATTGGTGACCTAGAAAGGCTTCTCGTTCATGAATATAGGTGTACACATCAACGCGGTGTCATATCCAAGTACGGTGAAGGTAGGTTCTTGAATCTCAGGTACCGCGTCTTGCGTTGAAGTACATCTTATTAATGCAGCATGCGCCTCGAACCACTTCACAAACCTCTCTGCAGAGCTCGGAGGGCTCTATTAACAATGACAAACCACAATCTTACATCATACAGGAAGCAAATCATAGTCGTGATTCTTGTCACTGTGTTCGCAGTATCCGCGGTCATTGTTCTAGGGACGCCAACCGGTATGGAAGATGTAAGAGTAGCCATTTATGATGGTGGAGGGACTCTTTCATCAAGCAAGATAGCAGTCGACAACATGTTTGCCTGGATGCGGGCGAGGGTGGGTCATGTGAATGAAACCTCAATTCGAGAAGGAGCTCTTGCAGACTACGACATCCTTGTCATGCCGGGTGGAGGTGGATTCGGAGAGTATCTCCAGAGTGAAGGGATGGATGCCATCTGCCAGTTCGTTGAGGATGGGGGCTCGTACTTTGGCATCTGCGGCGGAGCTTCATTCGCAACGGACATAGGATTGAATCTCTATGATGGTACGTACCATTCTGCCATAGAAGGCAGTGGACAATACCTGATGGAGATGAATGTGAATAGGAGTTCGACTGGTCCGGATTTGTCGGGCGAACCGGAATCCTATTCAATATTCTACTGGAATTCTGGTTATTTCACCAGTGACAGCATGTCTGGCACAATCCCAATAGTCACGTATCCCGAAAACGAACTACCCTGTATGATTGCATTCAAGTATGGAGCGGGGACTGTATTCCTCTCAAGCCCTCATCCTGAATATGAGGAGGGCAACAACCGAGATGGAGTCACGCATTTTGATCATCTCAGTGATCCTGACTCAGAATGGGGTCTCTTGCTCAAAGTATGCAAGTGGCTCATTCAAGAATCTGACTCATGAAAGGCAGAAACCTGAAAGAACGTACGCCTGGCTTCTGGTTTGTACTGCCAATGTTTCAGGGATTCAAGAAGAACCCCCCCTGGTCCACTACGCCGCGAGGGAAATATGGGATAGATTCTCGAAATCTCTGTCCACCAGATGATGATGAGCCCAACAAGCATTACGAGGCGAAACACCAGCTTAATCTTATCGTAGTCGCTTCCTTCGGTGTCTTCCGAACCCATTCCCACACCTCGACTTCTTAGACGGCCGGTTTGCGTTTAGAGCGTCCTTTTGAGTGAGATTTGCACTGATTACATGAAGTCGTATTCCAGAAGAAACTACAGCTTGGATGATTTGGTGCTTAGAAGAAGGGAGAGATCGTATCTAGAATCTTCTTTAGCATCCTGCGATTGAACCTTGCCACACCTTCCTCTTCCGTTCTCCTTTCCTGATCTTCGAGTTCGGCACAGGGTCTGTCCTGCAAGCCGTCAAGCGTAGCTCTGACACAAGGTCCCATTGTCAATGGATTGTAGCCTCCTTCCAAGACCCAGAATGAACCCTTCATTCCGCAGGACTTGACAAGCCTCTCAATCCTGGATGCTATGAACCAATAGGTGGTGGAGTCCACCGCCATCTCTCCAATTGGGTCAGCGAAATGTGCATCATAACCTGCTGAAACTGCAATAACGTCAGGATTGAAGCTCTCAATGGCCGGAGTCACTATCTTCTCAATTGCGAACCTGTATGATGAGTCTGGAGATTCTAGGTGCATAGGGATATTGATGTTCGTGCCTCTTCCCTTTCCGTGGCCTGTTTCCCTGTAGTGACCAATTCCGTAGCTTATGAAGTCGTACTCGTGGATGCTGATGAACTGTACATTGGGGTCCTCATAGAAGATTTCGGAAGTGCCATTCCCAAAGTGGTCGTCTATGTCCAGAATGGAAACTCTCTGAACTTGATTCTCATTGAGGATATCTCTAACCGCGATTGCAACGTTGTTGAAGAAACATAGACCCATGGATGAAGAGGTCGTGGCATGGTGACCGGGCGGACGTACAAGGGCAAAGGAATGCCTGCAGCCCTCAGTGGCAACCAAATCTGCTGCGAAGAGTGCACCCCCAAGTGCATGCATAGCCGATGACCAGAGATCTTCACTTGCCCAAGCAGAATCCCCCAAAGACCCGCCTCCGAGTTCCGACATCAACTCCACTGACTGTACTAGATACGGCTTATGAACGAGCAGTGCATCCTCCTTGGTTGCCTGGGTGGTCTTGAACTTCCTGATGCCCTCCAGAGCTCGCGATTCTTCGAGATACTGCATGGTCATCTGAATTCGTTCAGGATTCTCATAGGCCTCTAGGCTAGGCTTTACGAATGGGGCCACATGCTGGTCAAATCCTGACTGCTCGATGAGAGTCATTGCATCCTGTTTCAACTCGAGTCAAATCCAGTGGATATGACCGCCTCCTTATACTCTTTCAGTGGACGGATTGGCTAGGCTTGCCAAGCCCTCTCACAATACTACTCCTCGGTGGCAATTCGGAATGGTACATAGTCAGTCATGTGAGTTTCCTTCCCAAGCGCTCTTAGTCCTGCAACTATCTGCCCTCGGTGATACGTTGCGTGGTTCACCATATGGAACAAGAACTCATCGAATCTCAGGTTGATCTTCTTGCCGTCGGCATCAAACTCCAAGTTGTCAACGGATCTGGTTTCTATGAGGTCCACTAGTCTCTTGCTATAGGCCACTATGAACTCGAAGAGTTCATCTCTCGTCATCTTGTCCAAGTTGGGTTCTTCCCCTGGATCTTCACCAGTCCAATCATGATACCATTCCCATGCATCTTGGGCGAGGTGGACATACCTGTCACGAATGCACCTCATACCCTCTCCCGGTGATTGAATGAACTCGTCATCTTTGAGAGTCATCACAATGTCCCAGACTGAGCTATCAGCCCACAGTAGATATCGACCCAATCTCTTTAGAAGTTCCATGACATTGACCTGCGTTTCTCACTGAAAAAAGCCTCTATCCCTCAGTCACAATATCAACTGAGCCGTATGGCACCTAGAGGATGACTTAAGAGTCAACCACTAAGCCCCCGCTCTGAGAGAATGACTCCACAGCGAAGAACATCGATGAGAATGGTTGGCGCAATCCTTGCATGCGCCATATTCGGAGCTTGGGTGCTCGTCGACATGTACCTGCTCTCTTCCGCCGTAGTAGAGTTTAGCTACCCAATCTATGAAATCGTGACCTATGGGTCATGGTTCATTGTGATTCTGGCAATACTCGCAGTATGTTCATGGACAGGTTGTATACCCGCACGACGCCAGGAACTGGAATCAACAGAACAAGACCAGAGCACTTGAAAAGGTCTGACATGTGTATTCAAGACGCGCGAGCTAAGCGTTCTAATGTGGTCGTCACAATCCCATTATCGTCAGGAGATACGTGGCATGAAGTTCATAGTTGATCTTCCTGTTCCACCGGTTTCGGGTGGCACCGTCGAGATGGTGGTCGATTGGGCTGTGATGGCCGAAGAGACCGGATGGGACTCGTTCTGTCTGTGGAATCATCTACTCATGTCCTATCCAGAACCAAGCGAATCATTTGACCCATGGGTACTCTACTCGGCAATCGCCGCCAAGACCGAGAGAATTAGGCTAGGTCCAACACATGCCCCACTACCAAGACTGCGGCCTTGGAAACTGGCTCGAGCTCTGAGCACGCTTGATAGGCTTTCAAAAGGTCGAGTGATTCTGGGTGCTGTGATTGGTACCAAGGATGACTTCGAGGTCTTTGGGGAGGGGAGCAGCGCCAAAATCCGTGCCGAGAAGCTAGACGAGGGCCTTGAGATTCTGAATGGTCTGTGGTCTGGTGAACCGTTCTCCTATGAAGGGCAGCACTACTCAGTGGAAGAAGTAGCCTTCTCTCCTACTCCTGTTCAGAAACCACGAATCCCTGTCTGGATTGGAGGAATGTTACCAAGCAAGGCACCATTCAAGAGAGCCGCCAAGTGGGACGGTGTGATGCCAGCTCGTATGTGGCCAGATGAGCTCACTCCGGAAGACCTCCGCAGTGTCTTGGAGATAATCGAGCATCACCGCGGCTCTCTGAAGAACTTCGAGGTCGTGGTCGGCGGTAAGACTTTCGGGGATTCCAGTAGAGACGAAACGATTCTCCAACCTTGGATTGAGGCGGGCGCTACTTGGTGGTCTGAGGGACTCAATGCTTGGAGAGGGCCGCGAGAGGAACTCGAAGAACGTATTCGAATGGGCCCGCCCGAAGTCTAGAATCACTCGATCATATCAAAGGCTTTGTCAAACGCTTTGAGCGCAGCCAGACAGTGAACAGTGATCTTACCAGCCCATTCTCTCTCTGCAATAGGCCAAACATCCTCATACTGACCCCACTTCCATGTCGGCCACCAGCCGCCGTCGTCTGCTTGTCTCGCTACTTCTTCCCCCAAGAGTTCGTAGACATCCCCCGGTCGAACCATAAGAAGGGACTCCGGTGTCGGAGCGATCCAGAAGATTCTGATCTCACCAAGTGTTTCTGAAGTGAGGGGGCCAAGTCTTCTGAAGGTTCGTTCTATCTTGTAGAGTGCCGTGGACATCAGAGGTTCTGGTAGACTTTGATGGGCTCGTTCCCAGCACATCACGTTGTATAGTCCCTCAATTGTTTCCGAGCTCTCCAAGTTGGCAAGTGCCCGCTTGTTCATCTGTTTGAGCATTTCCTCTGGTACAAGCTCTGAGTATCTATTGCAATATCCTGTCAGCTCGGCACTAGGATTCGGCCAACTGGACTCCTCAGGTGGTACAAGCTTCTCCATATGCCACCAAGGCGCATGAGGCTCTTCGTTGACGTCCATGAATGTGGAAGTCCAATAGTGATGTTCCGAGTCGTAGGTGGATGACAGATACTCCATGACGCGCTGAATGACTGGGCTGTCGGCCTTGAGCCCAATCTCAACGCAATACTGCAGCCCGACAGATGATGCAAACGGCGAAGACGCCTTGAGCCTGAGATCTGGCTCTATTGCATTCCCAAATCCACCATCCGGATTCTGATATTTCATCAATTCTTGAAGGACTGCATCGACTGAGCCATTCTCGAAATAGTGCTCAAACATCGCAAGGTCGACCTTCCTGGCATTCTTTTTCACGAACTCACGGGCTCTTGAGAACGCATCAGAAGACAGCTTCAATTACAGACCTCGGGACTGGCTCAGAGTACTGTCATTTAAGCGGCTTGTTTTTGCGGTTCACGTGCAAAGGTTTATATCAATAGCGATATCAATATAGATATCGGAAGCGATATCAATATCGATGTCGCACGAGATAATTGGAGAATTGAAACGAAATGTGTAACGAAAGATTCGGAATGAATAGATGTAATTCTCATGGCCACGGTTCACGCGGGCCTTGGATGAGAAGAATGGCGTCAGCACCGAAAGGACTTCTTAGATTCTATGTATTGAAGCTCTTGAAAGAGAAACCTCTGTCAGGTGCCGAGATAATCAGAGAGATTACCGAGAAGACGGAGAAACGCTGGAAGCCAAGCCCTGGATCGGTGTACCCTCTCTTGTCATGGCTTCTCGACTCAGGATACACAGAGGAAGCTCCTGAACAGGAGGCCGGTGTCAAACGATACTCACTGACAGAAGCTGGTGAGAAGTTCTTGGAAGAACACGAAGAGCGAAGGAAGGACCACCATGGAGGATTCCCCTTCCCTGGCATGCCCTTCCCATGGTTTGAGTCATTTCCTGAGGAAGCCAAGGACGTCGTAGAGAGCCTACGGAACCTCCGTCGAGTGAGCCAGACTCTCTTCAGGCGTTTGAGGGAAGATATGTCAGAGGACAATCTGAAAGAACTGAAAGAGCTGATTGACGAAACGACGACTAAACTCGAGGTCATCCTCGAGAAGAAGAGTACCTAGTTCCTCCAGATTCATTACTCAGGAGTGGGCCTTAAGGCCCCTCCACTCTTCGGAAGCCTTTTTACAGCCAATAGCGATGCATATCATACTTATCCATACCGGAGGCAAAAGGAGATGGTGTCAGTCGTAGTCCTAATCAAAGCTGAAGCCGGAACAATCTGGGACGCATGCAAACAGATCACGGATATTGATGGCATTACCAGAGCCGATGTCGTAACAGGTCCCTATGATGTCATCGCGTATGCGGAACTACCATCTGTGGAAGATTTGCGACGGCTGATGAAGTCGGTCCACGATGTGGAGGGCATCAACCGTACAGAAACATGCGTTTCAATTTGAGTCTACCCAGTTGCACCTCCAAACCGAATACGGGAGTACCTTGTCCCCTTGGTGTCAGTCCTAGTGAGTATAGTTGATGTGAGGTTGCCGAATGAACGAGATTATAGAAGCTGAAATCAAACAGTCCACCCTAATCCGTGCGAGTCCAGAGAAGATCTATGATGCATTCTTCACAGGAGCAGGCCTGGATAGTTGGTTCACTTCGGGGTCTGAGGTGGATGCCCGTCCCGGTGGAACAATCAAGTTCAGTTGGAAGGATTGGGGTCCAGACAAGTATACACAAGTGTCCAAGGGGAAGGTGCTGGAGGCTGAGAGGGGAAAGCGGTTTGTGTTTCAATGGAGCGCTGATAATCCCGCCTATTTCACAACCATCGAGATTGACCTCGAAGAAACAGAAGAGGGCACAATCCTCCGCCTAAGAGAACATGGCTACCGCAATACACCAAGCGGCAGAGCTGCCATGGCTGAATGTGCGGCGGGTTGGGGTGAGGCTGTCACACTGTTGAAGTTCTACGTGGAGCATGACGTCACATACTGATTCTACCTGGTTGCTGGAGTAAACCTCATCTGAACCTTCTGATGATGGGGAAGTCCCAGGTCTTCGGTGGAACATGACTGTGGGGATTTTAGGACCTGCTTAGGACCCTTCGCGGTCACCAACCTATCTGTCCGTATGAAATCAGCTCATATAGATTGGACGTCTTGATTCTATTCGAAACATGAGTCAAACGAACTTTCCATTTTGGTGGCAGCATGACTGACAACACAAGACTTCGAGAAGAGGCTGAAGCAATAGTTGAAACACTTGATGTTCTAGACCTTCTCAACGCCTACGGTCATGCACGCATAGTCGGAAGTGTCGCTCTGGATTTGATTGTCAAGAGGGATATCGATATCCATACACTAGTCCTGCTAAACGACTTACTTGAGGTGGCACAACATCTCCTTCGTGTGCTACTTCGTACGGATGGGGTGAGAGAGGTAAGAGTGACGGACTTCCGTGACATGGACTCGATGAAGCTAACCATTGACGAATATCAAGGGGCTTCGGGTCCATGGAGTATCGATTTCTGGCTTACAACAAATGTAAGCACTACAGGGTTCGAGTTGATAGAAGCATTGGAAGACAATCTAGATGAAGGACAGCGGGAAGCGATTCTCAACATCAAAAGACACTACCACATTCGCGGTCTTCTTCAGAATGGCATCAGCAATCTAATCTACCGCGCAGTAGCAGAGGACGAAGTCAGGGATCTAAGTCAGTTTGAACAGTGGCTCTCGAAGACTCGGATAAAGAGGATGGACATGGATAGCAAGCAGTGGTTTCGTGACCGCTAGCCATTGTTCTCCAGAACCAACTCAGTGGGGAGTCTAATAACCTTAAAATAGACCCCAGTTAGTCGCACGATTTTGACAAACCAACAGCGGTGACATCTCTTGTGCAAGTGGTGCTTCAAACACGGTGACGGCGGCAAGTGGTACAACAATGCTAGACTCTACTCAGACGAGCTGGCTGACGAGTACAATGCTCGTGAATACTTGGAAGAACAATGGAAGCACATGGAAACTCTGTTCATCCGCAAGATACTGGGGTTCAACTCAATTGGCCTTGGATACAAGATGCAGATGCCAATCATCGGCCGCATCATCAGATGGAAGGTTGAGAACCAGATTCACAGTGAGAGTCCCAGGAGAAATCCTGTTCGCGCTGATGGGCACTTTGGACAGGTCATTCCCCTAGAGGATGCCCAACATATCATGGGCAATCTTGCGGCAGAGCCGATCATCAAGAACTACTGTGTATGTCGCTGGATGCAGAGAGGCGTTAGGGA
>JBHLPB010000276.1:0-2767 GCA_048939905.1 Promethearchaeota archaeon | reverse complement strand
TTTGGAGTCGAGTCACTCCCAAATTGGGAGGACTACGACGAACGAACTGTCCACTGAAGTCTTTCCTGCCAGCGAACGGTTGGCTATGCAAGGGACCATAGGCAGTGAGCTAATACCTCCTGGCTCACTGCCTTTACGCTTCTTCTCGATTCTGACTAGAGTGGCAGCCAAGTGCCTATGCCCTTCTCAGCTGCTTTGTCATAGATCAGGGGAGCGACGGCCAGGTCGTCTATTGCTAGGCCAAGATTGGCAGTCATTGTCTTCTCCTCAGAACTCTCGCGGCCCATTTTCTTCCTACTCACCAGTTCGCCCAAATCTGCGTACACCTCGGGGATGTCCTTAAAGTAGCCGACTTCCTGGTAGTGCCGTAATTGGTGTGTGTCGTCCGTGCAGAACTTCGCCGCCTCGCTCATGGCGTCGGGGTGCCAGTAAGAATCGAAATCTACAAGCGACGCGAATGCGCCCTCCTCTAACCAACCAGCCTTGATTGTGGCATGCGGCCTTTTGAGGATTGGTCCCGCGGTTATTACGATGTCACATCCTCTGACTGCCTCTCTTGGTGATTCTACGACAGTCACATCCAGCCCGAACCGCTTTTGGATTTCGGTTGAGTAAGTCGAGGCAGCCCTGTCACTGATGTCGTATGCCTTCACGGTTTCAAGTTTGAACAGCTCAACAAGTGCTTCCACGTTGCTGCGCCCTTGAACACCGCAGCCTAGGACTCCTACTGATTGAGAATCTGGGCGAGCTAGGTACTTGGCTGATACAGCTGTGGCAGCGCCGGTTCTTGCAGCCGTAATCCAGACGCAATCCATCACGGACTTCGGTAGGCCCGTCTCCGGATCGTTGAGAATCAGGAGACCACTTATGTAAGGTAGTCCTTTCTCGGTGTTGTTTGGGAATCCGCTCACCCATTTGATACCCGCCGCTCCCAGAAGGGGAATATAGGCTGGCATAGCATGGATGAAGTTGTCGCCGTCTCCTGGATGTATTCCAGGCTTCGGTGGCATCTCAACACGACCCTCTCCCTTCTCCTTGAACGCGACCTCCAGCTCCTCAATAATCCGCTTCATTGTGAGTCCTGTCGCGCAGACATCTTCCTGTGACAGATACAGTAAGCGTTGTTCATCCATCGTTTCCTCACTCACCTTCACTCTGGAGGTTGAAGCCATGTCGTCCAAGAATCGACAGCAATCTTTCTCCTTTCCAGCGTCCTCGTCGGAATTTGCGGGAGATGTGTTCCGACCAAGAATAGCGGTCGAACCCGATGTTGTCCTCTTGATCTTCCAGGGGGACCTTGATGCGTTTCTTGATGTAATAGCCCTGGGCAAGAAAGCCTTCGTCCATCTCCATCATGCACATCTGAATATCCTCGTCAGAGTGATCGAGATACACGTCCTCAAATGCACTGAACTGGAGAGGGAATCTTGGTCGGATTTCGGTTTCATCGGAGGGGTCGGGATACCCAAGACACATGCCGACCACTGGAAACACTCTCTTAGGCACTCGGAAGACTTCAGATATGGTGTCAGCTCTCACAGGAGCAATTCCCAAGAGGACTGAGCCCAACCCCGCTGCTTCAGCAGCCAGAGTTACATTCTCGACTACAAGTGAAACGTCTTGGAGCCCCAGCCATAATGACATTGTGTCGTCATACCCATACTCGTGTCCTCGGAGTGACATAATCTTCTCGAGCCTACGGAGGTCGATGAAGAAGATCAAGAGAACAGGTGTTGACGGATAGGCTCCAATGTGAAGCTCCTTCATCTTCTCCTTGTTACGAGTGTACACCACAGAACAGAGCTGTGCAGCAAATGGAGCCCTCATCCCGGCTTCTAGGACTTGTGAAAGAATGTCCTCGCTGACCTCTCTTCCAAGGAAACTCCTCATCGAACGTCGATTGTTGATGATTCTGAACACTTCACTCGAGCCGTTCATAATAGCACAAGCAACACATTCGCTCCTCAAGAGGATTGCTAAAGGTCTGATGAATCTCTACTTCTGACACTGCGGGCAAAGATATACGTGACCGCCTCCGTGGGCAATCTTCTCGATAGCGGTTCCACAAGTGGGGCAGGACTCCCCCTTCATGTTCGGCCCCATTGCCGGAGAGTATTCTCCTTGCTTCCCATAGAGATCCACAAACTGGGTCTTTCCTCCGAGTTTCAGTCTCTGGCTAACAACGGTCTGAATCGCGTCATATAGTGACTTCATCTCTGGTTCGCTCACATCTGACGACTTTCTCTTGGGATGCACCTTTGCTCTATAGATGATGTCTTGGAATGCACTGTTTGACAAGCCTACGACAACGGCATCCTTCCCCACGAGGGCCATCTTGATGTTTTTCGATGCACTCCTCATCTGCTTTGAGAAGCGCTTGTAGGTAAACTGCTCTTCGTCGGGTGCCATTGTATCAGAGAAGTCTCTTGCGTAGACATACGAACTCTTGAGCTGTGAGTCTTCGACCGCATAGATGTGTCCCCATCCCTTGAGTCGGATTGTGAAAGCTGTTTCATCTCCAAATTCAAGAGTTAGATGCTTCTTCTTCGGCAGATGCCTGGTGTTCTCATGAAACAGAAGAGCTCCCCCGTACTCTGGTGCGATAAGCAGATTCAGGTTATTGTCAAGCTTGACTTGGATTATGTTGCCTCTTGACCTAATCGATTGGACCGTCCTTCCTATGAGTCCATCAAAGTCTTGCAGATTCTCATTCACCATTTTGGATTTCTGCAGCTTCTCGCCTTCATCCAGTTTCCAGGACTCGATT
>JBHLPB010000061.1:0-11152 GCA_048939905.1 Promethearchaeota archaeon | reverse complement strand
GCTGAAGGTGACAAGTTTGCGGCCGAGGTAAACAAGTTCGCTGAGGAGATCAGAGCTATCGGTCCAAACCCGATAAGACTGTAAGCACTCGAAGAGCAAGTCTTTTGAGTCTGCAGTCTCCAGTCCTTCTCTCTACAAGTAACTAGGAGGTCTCGAAGCTGGGCAAACCACTCCTTCAAGAGTACTTGGATCGAACAGGCATAGTCGCTGAGATACTGGATATGAAGGGGCGAGTGCATTCTGTGGCTGCGGCCTCAAGTGAACTTGGATTGCCACCGGACCACTTCATCAAGACTCTGGTCTTTGTTGGACCGGAAGGGGAGCTGATACTGGCAATAGTCCAAGGAACGGATCGAGCCAGTTCGAAGCGAATCTCAAAGGCCCTAGACATAGAACCCCCAAGGCTGGCAACACCTGACGAGGCCGTTAGAATGACCGGATACGAGGTGGGTGGAACACCACCAGTATCCGTTCCGAATGCAAAGGTCTTGATTGATCCGAACGTGATGGCCATGGACGAGGTGGTGGGTGGGGGAGGGACCGACCGCCACTTACTCAGAATCTCCCCCGCCGAGATAAAGAGAGTCACAGAAGGCCAAGTCGTGAGAGTCAGGAAGTAGAGCTCTTGGATTACGGGTCTGTTCCAATGCCATTGAAGTTCCGTTCATTCCCGCTTGCGTGATTTGCGCAGTTCTAAGAAGTAAAAGGCGGAACAGAGCAAGACACGCGAACTAGCATGACTGTTGGCAGGTCTACTGATTTGGCAGCCACAGCACGTGCCATAATCCTGTTCGGCGTTCTTCAGTTCTTCCTCTTAACATTCCTAGCCGCAGCCCTCTATCCAGGGGGTTACGACTATTTCGGCTACTATTTCAGCGATCTAGGGGCGGTAACGGCAAGAAATGGAGAGGCGAACATAGCCTCTGGCAACCTCTTCTTCCTGGCCCTGACGACAGCTTCAATCACATGTGTGCCCTTCTGGGTTGCACTACCTCTCCTCTTCGACCAATCAAGAGGCGAGAGAATCACAAGTCTGATAGGATCAGCATTGGGTCTGACATGCTCTCCTCTTCTAATTGGAGTCACCCTGTTTCCCATGGACAGCCAGCTAGAGACCCATTTCGTGTTGGTATTGACCCATTTCTCTCTCTTCTCGTTTGCAGTTCTGTCTTATTCGATAGCCCTCATACTTGGACGCAGACATCACTATTCATTCTCACTTCTCGGTCTGACGGCACTAGCCATTGGTATTCTTCTAATGGCTAATCCCACTGCCACATACTCAGCTCTTCTACAGAAAGTTGTGGTGTATAGCTACTTCGTGTGGATAGGCGCCCTGACTTACCTGATCAGAACGCCCCCTACATGAGGAGTGGAGAAGAACTAGGAACACTTTTTGTATAGGATTCCTCTCTGGCGGCTACGAGATTGGTCTAGGAGCTGCCAAGAATGGCTGTTGAGTCCCCCACGGTCTCTCAATCTTCTCATCCGAGGCTGGTAGAGTTCCTTCGTCTTCTCTTCTTTGGACTCGGAGTCATTACTATACACATGTTCTTCTTTGGATTCATTGCTCTGATTATTGGCATCGCCTTCTTCTTTCTGTATCGGGACTCCGCATGGGGGCGCCACGGACTCGCGTTAGCGTTCGCTGCGGGTGCCAGTGCCTTTGTCGCCCACAGGGGCACCGGCCTGTCACCGCTCAATCTGGCGTTTTTCTACGGAACAATCCCCTTTGTTGCATATCTTGTTTTGTACTATACAATCTGGTTCTGGACAAGAAGGAAAGGGACGTCTCAACTCATCTCCAAGCTATACAATGCAGGCAAATCGATTCCGAGGAGGGCCAAGACACCTCTGATGATCCTCATTGTCCTAATTCCCGTGGCACTGTGGTGGGTCGTAGATGTTGATCTAGGAGTGATGTTCGACAATGAGCCTCGCATGTTATGGGTACATGCTCCCACCACGGTCAACGTAGGGACAAGCTTTGATGTCACTGTGGAGGCGTGGGATGCGTACGAACGGCTGAGTGCTACCTACAAGGGCGACGTACACTTCTCTGTCGAGTCGTACAATCTGACCACTTACCTTCCTATCACTACAGTCACAGCAGTACTTCCAGAGTCGTATACATTCACAGGCCAATTCGTTGGTTCAGATATCGCATATGAGATTCGGGATGAAAAGGACAACGGGATGCATGTCTTCACGGCAAGAATTGACACTCCGGGAATCCACTATATGCTGGTGGAGGACTCCGTGACAGGAAACACCTACTACAGCAATCCGATCATTGCGACAAGCCTCTCTGCCACGGACCCGAGAATCTACTGGGGCGACATTCATTCCCATTCCGAACTCTCAGATGGTACTGGCACTCCTGAGCACCATTACTACTTCGCGCGTTATGTTGCACGTATTGACTTCTGTGCAATGACAGACCACGGCGAAATCATGCTGTTCAATCCGTGGGCCCTAGACACATCTGAGCGTGTGACGAACGCGGTCTATGACCCGGGTTACTTCGTGACATTTCACGGGATTGAATGGACCAACGTAGAGACTGGTCACTACACCTGCATATTCAGCGGCGACCAGCTGATTAAGACACCAGTCGTTTCCTATCTCACCGTCCCGACCACGGATGACCTCTGGACTGTCTTGGATGACTTCACAGAAAGAACCGAATGTAACGCCCTTGCCCTTCCTCACCATACCACCCAAAATGCCTACATCCAAGACTGGACTTACATCAATCCCAAGTACGTGAAGATCGCAGAAGTCACATCAGTACATGGAGAATTCCTCTTTGAGCAGCGACATGAGCTGAACTACGTTGGGGCTATCGATCCTCCTCCTGAGTACCTGAACGGATCTTCAATCATGGATGCCTTTAGAATGGGATATCGAATGACCCTGTATGCTTCAAGTGATGAGCACGACGGCCACCCTGGGCACTCTCTGAGCCATACTCCCGCATTTGTTGGGCACCAGCGCCCATGGAGCATCTGGCATACACGTAACGAGCACCCCTATCCTGGGGGACTCGTCGCAGTATATGCAACGGATTTGACGCGGGAATCAATCTTCTCTGCACTCAAGAACCAGGTGATTTTCGCCAGCTCTGATCATGGGCGTCCAATTCTTGATTTCACAATCAATGGCACAGGTGTAGGCAACGGTTCAACCATCCATACAGCAGATGTGAACTCGGTTCGTGAAATCAGCGTATTTCTCGCACAAGACCCGTCTCCTGCTGGCGCGAGGAGCACCGCAGCCTCCGTGACCGCCGGATGGGAGCCAGACTGGTCGGCAACAATCGAGATACTCAAGAACGGAGAACTCTTCCAGAGTATCCCCGTCGAAGGTCCAGTAACAAACGTCACAATCTTGGACACGACGCCGATTGTCGGTGCATCATATGGTACAGAGAGCTGCGTCCAGAGGAATGGCCACTACTACATAAACGACTACAGTGACAACCCCGTGAACCCTGACGCCTTGAACACCAACGGGGTCGATTTCTACATTATACGGGTCGTTGGTGAAAATGGCCGAATAAGTTACGCTGGACCAATCTGGGTCGAGGTTGCCTCTTGAAGAGTCGCCCCCTCCCACATTCTACCACGAATTCAATCGAGAATCCCCATGCGGTCTCTAGCCTATTGTGGTCCTAGCACAATCTTATTAACGATTGTTAATACGAGTGTAAGTATGATACTTGCTCCCACGATAATCTCACTGAGAGAGGGAATTGAGGCCGCACTCGTTATCGCTGTGATGCTGTCCTATCTTAGGAAGTCTGGACGACAAGATTTGAAACGATTCGTTATGTGGGGTGCGATTGTGGCTGTCCTAGCGAGTGTGGGAGTCGCTCTAATCATGGGATTGGTCTGGGGGATTGTCGAGGGTCCTGTTCTAGCCACCTTTGAGGGAATAGTCGTGCTGATTGCTGCACTACTCCTTACGACGATGATTCTGTGGATGTGGAATGCCGGGGCGAGCGTCACCACAGAGATCGAGGAATCCGTGGAGAGAAAGAGTCTGAGCCAGAGTGGGGCTGGCATTGCTCTACTTAGCTTCTCACTGGTCATGAGAGAAGGTGTTGAGCTCGTTCTCTTTACCGCGGCACTAGTCATTCAGGAAGGGCTAACCACCTACGTCGGAATAGCTTTGGGACTGCTCGTCGCATTAGGGCTGGGAATTGCAGTCTACCAAGGCTCATTAAGAATCAGTCTAGGAGCCTTGTTTAGATGGACCTCTGTGTTTCTCATTCTAGTAGCTGCAGGAATGGTGGCCTACGGCATTCACGAACTACAGGAGGCAGGGCTACTCCTGATTGGCCCCATCGAGGTGTGGAACATCAATCCGCCGCCGCTTCCGGATGGAACACTTCCCCTTCTCCATGAGAACGGTCTGATTGGAGGCCTGGCCAAGGCAATATTCGGCTACAATGGCAATCCATCATTCCTTGAGGTCTCTGGATATGGTCTATACATGCTCGGAGTAGTCATCTACTACCTGAGGAGGAAACGCAGCCAACCCCGAGGCACCGCTCCAGAAGCAGAGGAAATAGTAGAGTCAGTCCCTGCTTGATGCACTCTAATCTGGGCTACAGAGTACTACAGAACCGCTCTGGACATCATGAATGTGCCCGGAACCAAACCACTATAACCTGGCACACTGGCAATCAGGTAGAGGGGGAAGATAGAAACATGATTACATACCCTAAGAAACAGAGGGTGTCAGACAAATGACGAAGCAACAGAGACAAAGATACACCCTGAAAGACAGAGTGCGCAAGACACTCAAGAAGAACGAACTATGCAAGAAAGCCCTTGACGTGCTTGAGAAGGATGACGAAGTGCAAGTTCTCCTAGAGGACTCAAATCGCATGGCTATCGACAGAATGGGCTATTCAGATCATGGCCACACACACTCACTCATAGTATCAATGAACGGGATTCTACTCCTTCGGGAATTGAGCAAGGGACTTCAACCATCTATTGTTCAAGAAGGGACAGGCACCCTGGAAGATGCAGAACTGGTAGTCCTCTTGGGCTGCTATCTTCATGACATCGGAATGGTTGTGGCCCGTACCAATCACGATATCTTCACAGTCGCATTGGCAAACCAGATTGTGGACCGTATTCTCTCCAAAATCTATCCCAATGACAGACGCAAGCAAGTACATGTGAAAGGCCACGTACTCCATGCAATCTACTCACATGATATTGCTGCACCTCCACTCACTGTCGAAGCCGGAATCGTCGGTATTGCCGATGCACTCGACATGACAAAGGGTCGTGCACGTATCCCATTCGAGGCAGGCAGTGTGAACATCCACTCCGCCTCAGCGATGGCAATTGACAAAGTGAAGATCAAGAAGGGCGAAACAAAGACAGTTCGTATTGAGGTTATTATGAGCAACACCTCGGGAATCTTCCAGATTCAAGAGCTACTTGAGAAGAAGATTCGGAGTTCACCGGAGCTTCTCAGTCATATAGAGCTGTATGCTGTCATGCACGGGGAAGAAGAGAAGATACTCGGCGAGGAGCTAAGGGTACTCTAAGAATAGTTATCGCTGACGTCGAAAACAGACATACTCTTTGACGATTTCGAACGTGACTTGTATCGAGTTCGTACAGAACGGTTGATATATATGTACGATAATGTGCAAGACAGCTCAGTTCCGTGCATAAGGGTGATGGTTCCATGAGGCTAGATCCCATCGATCAGAAGATTATCTCGATGCTCCAGGATGATGGAAGGCGATCCTACAGCGAGATTGCTGAGGCAACACAGAGAACCGAAGTGACCATCCGAAGACGAGTGAAACGTCTGCTGGATGAGGGATATATCAAACGATTCACCGTGATTCTAGATCCGATGAAGATGGGCCTCAAGATACGTGCGATTATCCGTGTCAAGACAGTCATGAAGGAGGCCACAGTAATCTCAAAGGAAGTCCAAGGCTTTGATGAGGTGGATGAGGCCTACTTCCTAGATGGCGCTTGCGGGATAATGCTGAAGGTGACCGTTGACGACCTCGCGAAGCTAAGGGAATTCCTTGAGCTAAGGCTCGGTAAAGTACCCGGCGTCGGCGAAATCGAAACCTGTATTGTGCTTGAGGACATCAAGCCCCCATACTAATGCCGGTGAAATGCGGTGCAGACTGCACTGCGCCTGCCGAAGGCCGCACTTGAGCAGTTACACAGCCACGCCGAGGGGGCTCTACCTCTTGAGTCAGTGGCTCTACTCTTCGGACATGTCCAGAAGTCGGAGGTAATAGTCACTAGGCTAGAGTTCCTGGAGAATGTAGCGGCTTCTACAACATCATTTGCAGTTGATCCTGAGAGAGAATATCATCTCCTTATAGATGCAGAAGAGCGTGGAGAGGAGATGGTGGGCATCTTCCATTCACATCCTGCACCTCCCATACCGTCGCCGCGTGATCTGCGTAACATGCGTCTGAATCCCGTTGTGTGGGCTATTGCGTCGAAGTCCACTGGAAGCTGGGAAACTCGTGCTTTCCTATTTGAAGACGAGAACCTTATCGATGTCCAGATCGACCTCACCTAGGTTGCCCGTTTCTTGAGCGCTCTTATGGTACCAGATGTCCTCTTGGGTTCGAATGAAACCCTTGTTCCATCAATCGATGACAGTAGGACCGCTGAAGTAATCAGATTGTCAAGCGATGCCGCATTGCATTGCAGTATGCCAAGGCCACTACTCTCATCATACTCGTTCAGAAAGAACCGTGAGTCTGCCACCTCCACCTCGCCGTAGATAGAGAGTAGACTCATTCGTACAGCGGATGCTAGTTGTTTGTCACTCACTGGAGGGCCATCCATGTGAAGTCGGAACCGAACGTATCTCTTCCTTCTACTCTTCAACTAGGATCACCTCGTTCCACAATCTCTACACCTGGCCCTACATAGTCCGGACCGAGTCGTCTCTTGTTCCTCTCGAATATCCTGTCAGGGTTCTCATAGACTGCTTTCTCTGAGCCGTGCCAGTCGAGTCCGAGCAAGAGGCCAACATAACACAGAGCCCTTGGTGACCTCATAGTTATCGGACTGTCAGAGCCACTTGAGAGTACTATCGGCATTCCGGCATCAAGAGCAGTCTGAGTGGTTTCTCTAAGCACCTTGACTACCTTTGATCTCGTCAAGCCTGAAACTCCTAACAGGGGGGCAATCGATACCTCCAGCGCCGTGTCTGATGCTGCCGCCAGTTTTGCGGTGGTCTTTCTAAGACTGACTCCCTTGAGAGGATAAGGAACGGACAATAGGTCCACTCTGCTATCCTCAGCCGCCCAGTTAACCACCCTTGATTCTCCCAGAGGCACAGAGATGACCGTAGAAGAAGAGCGGGCCTTCTCTACTGCACGACTCACAGCCCTAATACCCTTCTCATTCACATCAGTCCGAGCAAGCAGAGTCACTTCGTTCTCCAGTTTCTCAATAGGGTCACTCATTGACAGAGGAGAGGCAAATCCCGTGAATCCCAACTTGACCGCCATCTGTGCAAAGGCATCAAGTGCCTCTTTATCGGGGACTCTCACATTCGTGTCAATCGGCATTAGCTTTGACCTCTATCCAGATGGAAGCGTTCGACCAAGAACGTTTCTACATCCAAGGGCTTACATCGCGGATATTGTTTCAGGTGCATCTTCACGCTGATGATATCCGGCCCTGTAGCTAGCTGTATCTCACCTAAGAAGGACTCTTGCTTATCAATTCTAAGAAACAAGATGCACTGGTCATCCAGTCTTTGAGTAAGCGATCTTATGATTGCTCGTCTATCACTCTCAGAGAACGCTTCGGCAATGAAACTCAGCGTGTCATCACAGGCTGCCTTGTCCTCCAACACCGCCGAGATGACAACGATTCGAGTCTGCCTATGGCCCTCCGTCGTTTCGACGGTGACTCGAACTGACTCTTGAATACTCTCTGGGAAGAGATTCAACACTGCGGTCTGTACTCTCTCAATGACCTCGGTGGCTCGAGAGTGAGCACGCGCCTCAATCCTGTCGATGAACAACTTCGGTCCCCCCCGTGGGAGTCCGTAGGCTACTTTCCGACGTTTCCTTTTGCTCCAAGAGATGGCCTAATCTTCTCGGCGCCGGTGCCTTTCTTCCTCAGGCCTCTGCTTCTCTTACCTGCAGAAGTGAGTCCTCTATTCACCCTGCCCTTCTGAACAGGGTCGCATATCCAGTTGATGTTCGGGTCATTGTATATGACAGGATGATTAGGGTCGACCATGATGACCTCGTGCCAGACCCACTTGTGGTCGGATCCCACCCAGTATGAGTTGAGGACCCGTAGATTGGGATACTTTCTAGCAGCACGCTCCTCTGCAATCCAACGACGGGACTTCTGAGGTGTGTACCTAGTAACACCCAAACTCCTTGGCTTTCTTCCCATTCGAGGCCTTGGCTTCTCACGTGTTCCTCTTCCAGTCTTGATTCTGACAATGACATATCCCTGCTTTGCCTTGTAGCCGAGATTTCGTGCCCGTCCCAGCCTGGAGGGTCTTTCCAGTCGCACTACTGTGCCCTGCTTCCTCCAGACTATCAGCCGACTTCTGACAAGGTCAGAACGTTCCTGCTGCTCCTTAATCCAGCTGTCATTCATGTACTTGTACGCCGTTGGCATACTACCATCCTCTGTTGTGATCTATTCGCTTTGTTTGTGGTTCAGCCCTTTGGGGCCACATCCCTGCGGACGTATCCGCCTAAACAAAGGAAATGGTGGCTTTACGCCACCTTTCTGCCACCTGCGTTCGCTTAAAGGCTTAGCGATTGGTTTAATCTATGACAATGACCGCCTACTTGAACTCTCCAATTACCTTCTCTGCCGTCAATTGTCCTACTCTGACCTGAGCCTCGGTTGTTGACGATGAGAGGTGGGGGGTTGCTACTACCTTCGGATGTTTGGCAAGGTCCCATTCAACAGGGGGTTCTTTCTCGAACACGTCCAAGCCTGCTCCTGCTATCTTGTTCTCTTCTAGGGCCTTGAGCAATGCCGCCTCATCCACAACTCCTCCACGTGCCGTATTGATCAGAAACGCTGATTCCTTCATCAAGCCGAGTTCGCGTTCAGCAATCAGCCCCCTTGTCTGAGGAATAAGTGGAACGTGCAACGAAACGTAGTCCGAGCGCTTCAAAAGGTCTTCAAAGTCCGTGCGCTCTGCTCCGATGTCATCGCAGATCTCATCGATATCTATGACATCATGTGCCAGCACTTTCATGCCCAGTACTATGGCTCTCTTTGCTACTTCATAGCCAATTCGACCGAAGCCGATGATTCCCAGTGTCTTTTGCCACAGTTCAGTCCCACCGAGCTTCTTCTTCTCCCACTTCTCACTCTTCATGGAACTGTCCGCAACCGCCACTCTCCTGGCCAGAGAGAACATGAGCGCCAATACCATCTCTGCCACGGACGCCGTGGGTGCTTCAGGTGTATTGAGAACCTTGACGCCTTTCTCCTTGGCTGCATCAAGATCAACGTTGTCGAGTCCGACTCCCGCCCTCACAACCAGCTTCAGGCTGTCTGCACCTTCAAGGACCTCCTTGGTCACTTTTGTGGCACTTCTAACAACGATGCAATCGAACCCCTTTATTTGCTCCTCAACGGGGCCGTCTGTGTCCTTATTCCTGATGACTACATCGAGTCCTGCGTCCTTCATCTTGGCCACAGCAGACTCGGCAACCGGATCCGCAATGAGTACTCTTGCCATAGTCTAGAACCATCCGAACTTTGTAAGCTTGGCCCGTTGGAGCTTTGTCTTAAATCTGGCGCCCACGACATTTTCTTAAGCAGGATTCCTCTTGGCGAGCAACATGAAGAGAGAAATCAGACCAACCACTGCTGTTGTGCCGTGTCCTGTCGTTCTCCTTAGCGTTGCAGGACCCGAACGACCCAACATAATCACACTCTCTTGGGTGGCCAACGTGTGTAGTGACCCAGCTACTGTAGTAGTCGGCGTAAGGCCCCAGAGACACAGCTATCAGCTCATGAAGGACACAGGAGATTTCGTACTCAACATTCCATCGACAGAGCTCCTGGAGGCTACGGAATTCTCAGGCACCAAGTCAGGACGTGACTTCGACAAGTTTGCAGAGTGTGGTCTTTCACAGGTACCAGCCACAAAGGTCAAGTCGCCGATGATCAAGGAGTGCCCAATCAATATGGAGTGCAAGATTGTGAGGGTGGACTCTCTAGGAGTACATGACCTCATCACCGCAGAGGTTGTGGCTGTGCACATTGATGAGTCCGTACTAGACGAGAATGGCAGGCTCGATGCGGCTAAGACGAAACTGTTCACCTACCTATCCCTGACTAGACAGTATTGGTCGCTTGGAGAGCAAATCGGCTAATCACAATCTCATGCTGCATTCTGCTTGAGATCGATACTCTCCGGCTCCTCCTCATCATAGAACCTTGGTGTCTGAATCTGTCGCACTCGATCTTCACCAAATGATTCCAACACAATCCATGCACCGTCTGGAATGTGTTTCTCCTTAAGGAAGACATCGAAGGTTATCCCAGGAAACTCGACAATTATCGGTTCATGACCGAGCAGGTTGAACAGCGCACAAGCCTCTTGAGCTCTAGTCAGAGTGTCGAGCCGTGCTAAGATGGGTATCCATCCGTCAGATGTCCCTGACCATTTTAGAATGGGCCATGAGTTTGGAGGTGGCCATTTCCCCTTCATTACTGTGGCATACTCGCCTGTTCCAAGTTCATAGATTGTAGGAGCCCTGCCGAATCGAGCAAGACTTCTTCCATGTGTTTTAGCATCATCAAGAGTTAGGAATATCTCCATTCCGTCTGTCACCGCCGGTGATTCTACACCTCCTTGTGGCATCCGCTGTTCAGAGATTGCCGGTCCGCTGTAGTGCTCTGTAGTGGCCTCAAATCGCAAAGAATGAGTTCGAATCTGGGATTCATTAGGTCCTTTCTCTACGACCTTATATTCACTGGCGAGGACGACTATTCTTGCAGTTGGATAATCGTCCTATTTGGTCCCCTTGGCACTGACAATCTTGATGACATCGCAGTCCTTCAGAACATGTTTGTCGCCGATTCTCATGTTTGTGCGGGCGTCAATTGCATGGATGAAGGACTCCATCAGGTCTGTGTGA
>JBHLPB010000275.1:0-2795 GCA_048939905.1 Promethearchaeota archaeon | reverse complement strand
AATCACGGTGCTTCGTGAAACCCTTGGGAAGATATCTGGAGCACGAGTGACACAGACCCTAGAAAAAGTGAGCAACAGCCCTCTGAAAGGGATGTGGGCAGGTGCAGCCGCCACAGTCATGACGCAGAGTTCCAGCATAACGGTTCTGACATTGCTTGGTTTTGTGAATGCGGGGTTGATGACATTCAGACAGTCAGTCAATGTCATGCTTGGCTCTGAAATCGGGACCACAATCACCGCTCAACTCGTGGCCTTTGAAGTCGGATTGATGTACTGGCCACTCATAGCTATCGGGTTCTTTGGAAGCATGTTCTCCAAGAACGAAAAAATCGACCTATTGAGCAAAGCACTGTTTAGTCTTGGTCTGATCTTTCTGGGGATGGACTTCATCAAGACCACAGCCAGACCCCTTGGAGACAACCAGATCTTTGTCGACATGATAAATGAGTTTGGCTCTAATCCAATCATTGGCATTCTGATTGGGGCAGCGATTGCAGGAATTACCCAGAGCAGCTCTGCAACAACGAGTCTGGTGATTGCACTCGGAATGGGTGATGTGATTCGCCTCGATGCAGGCATCGCATTAGTCATGGGGGCGAATATCGGTACATGCTTCTTGGAGATTGTTGCCGCAATTGGTGCGACATCTCCTGCAAAGAGAACTGCACTCGCACAGACCATGATCAATGTGATCGGGGTCGGCGTCTTTTTGCCATTCCTAGGCCCCTTCTCTCAGCTTGTCGTCATGACATCCCCCGACCTTCCTCGGCAGATAGCAAACGCCCACACAATTTTCAACATCATTGTGAGTTTCCTTCTCGTTCCTTTTGTCGGGCTTCTCGTTAGATTCTGTGAACGAGTTATCCCAGACAAGGAGGGCGAAAGAATCGGTCAACACTGCTTCGACGAACAGATGCTTCACATGCCCCAGGTGGCTCTGAGAGAGGCTGAGAGGGAGATACACAGGACAGCTGACGTCACCTTGATGATGATTCAGTTGGGCAAAACCGCCCTCTTGGAACATGACGTGGAAACAGCACACAAAGTGCTAATTCTCGAAGACGAGGTCGATGACAGCTGCAGGTCAACAGAGAAGTTCATTGACCTGATAAGAGAAGAGGAACTTGGACAGGAAGACACGGTATGGAGAATGAAGCTCTTGGCAATCCTGACTGATATCGAACGTGTTGGAGACCTATCCAACAACATCGCTGAGTTTGCCATTGATAGACTGAATGATGGTGTAAGATTCTCAAGTACGGGCATCAAAGAGATGGAAAGGATGTTTGTCCTTGTGGAGGAAACCTACTCCACCGCCATAACAGCACTGAAAACGAGAAACCGGGAACTGGCTAGGGCGGCGGTAGTTCTTGAAGACCAAGTTGATGCCCTGGAGAGAGAGCTGAAAGAGAATCACTACGAACGAATGAGAGATGGAGTGTGCATGCCTGAGGCAGATGGGCTCTTTGTCGAAACCATTCGGAACCTTGAGAGAATAAGTGACCATGCTGATAACATCGCTCTTGACGTTATCATGGACTACTAGGAGGATCTAACGTATCAGTACCCAGCCGCCATGCCATCCTTACGATGGTCAGAGCCAGCAATCCATGCGTCGTCAAGTCGGAGTATTGCTTGTCCACCACCAAAAGTGGCTCTTGCCGCCTCCACCACTTTGTGCCCCAGCCTTAGCAACTGGTATTGCGCCATCTCGGGGATTCCTCTCTCGATTGCCAGGGTATTGGATGCTTGGTTGTGATGAAATCGAGGGTGGTCTATGGCTTGCTGTGGCCTCATGTTGTAGTCAACTAGATTGCTGACAACCTGCGCGTGAGCTTGAGCCTGATGCGGGCCCCCCATTACTCCGAACACGCCTAGAAATGCATCCTCAGTGTATAGGGCGCCTGGAATGATTGTATGGAACGGCCTCTTCTTTGGTCCATAGCAGTTTGGGTGCTCTGGGTCAAGCGAGAAGAGAGTTCCTCTGTTCTGAAGCTTTATTCCGGTCCCCGGCACCACCAGCCCGCTGCCGAAACCTATGTACAGGCTGCTGATGAAGGACACCGCCCGGCCATCCCTGTCTGCTGTCGCCAAATAGACTGTGTCTTGACCAAGCGAGATTCCAGAAGAGTAGGACATAGCAGCTTCCTCTGGGTTCACCAGGCTGGACCTATTCTTTGCATACTCCTTTGATAATAGGGTGCCCAGAGGGATCTTGTAGAAGTCTGGGTCCGCGTTGTGTTGATGAAGGTCAGCGTAGGCAAGTTTCTTGGCCTCAACCATGAGATGGTAGCGTTCAGCTGCAAGGGAGTCATGGCTCTTTAGGTCAAACTCCTCCATTAAGTTCAACATCTGAAGTGCAGCAAACCCCTGACCATTGGGAGGATGCTCATAGACGATAGTTCCCCTGTAGCTCGTAGATATTGGCTCAGTCTCTTTTGTCTTATGGTCTTTCATGTCCTGCATAGTCAGAAATCCATCATTCTGTCGTACTGTTCTCACAATCCGTTTTGCTATGTCCCCGCTATAGAATTCCTCCACTCCTTCCTCTGCAACCCTCTTGAAGACATCTGCAAGTTCGGGGTTCTTCATTGTTTCACCGATTTTGGGGCCTTTGCCCCTAATGGAGAAGGTCTGCTTTGCAGCTCTGTTCTGGAGTCTACCTACCGCATCCGACCAAGAGGCTGCGACTATTGGGGACACCGGAAATCCGGTCTCTGCATAATGCATCGCGTCGCGAAGAACATCTCCCATTGTGAGAGTGCCGTATTTCTCAACCATGTGGAACCAAAGAT
>JBHLPB010000060.1:0-11271 GCA_048939905.1 Promethearchaeota archaeon | reverse complement strand
ATCAAGAGGAAGACGACCTGAGAACAGCTGTCCTGGGCATGATCATGAAAGGCTGCTTCGATGGATAGAAGCAGGACGCAAAGCAATGCAAGAGGCCTAGGTCCACTTCAGCCCCTTGCTCCTTAGAGTGCGTAGAGCCAAAGCCAGCTCCCCAGTGTGGAAGACAGTATGTCTTAGAGCGTAGAGGAGTTTCTCCAGCACCGAGTCGAAATAGTGGAATTCATCCTTTTGTTCCAGCGGTATCTCGGGGTTGGTAAGAATCCTCACAGTCCGTTTCTCCATCTCGCCTAGATAGTCGAGTAGTTCACTCTTGTCCGGCATGTTCTTGGGTTCATATCCTCCCTTTGAACTAACATCGAAACGCCCTCCCCAGTCGAACCCGTCTGGGCTGCTCTGTGAGTAGAAGTCAAATGTTTCTACGATGTGATATAAAGTGGTGGCAAAGCACCACTCGCCGAATTTCGTTGTCCAGTCTTCGTCTGAGATGTTGTCAATGGCTTGACGTACCATATCCCAAGCACCGGCAAACTGTCTTTTGAGTGAATCCACCGAGTGTTCACCTACTCCAATCTTCACTTCCTACTGGCAGACCCTGTTGAAAAACAATATGGGAGGGGGATAGTCCCCTCCATGGACTATTGATATCCAGGCGCAAAGTCGTCTTCAAGCTGAAGCTTTGTCTTGCCCTTCACCGGTTGCCTCACCTTAAACAGGATTATCACCGATACGACGAAGAAGATTAAGACGCTGAGCAATGCTAGCTTGTTGGCACCGATTGGATCATAGCCAACACCAGAAGCCCACAGCTGCACAGTCCCGTATACGAAGGGCCCAAGTATGGCTGCGAACTTGCCTGTCAGTGCGTAGAACCCGTACATCTCGGACTTCTTCTCTTCAGGGATGAACTGCCCATACATGCTCCTGGCGGTCGACTGTGATGAACCCATACCGACGCCAGCAATCAATCCGACAATCCACCAGACGATTTGCTCTGTACCTAGGTATGCGAGAATCAGGGCGAATATCCAGATGAACAGCGTACTAATTAGCGTCTTCTTTGTGCCAATCCTGTCGGCGATATATCCAAAGATGAATGCGCCAGGGATTGCTGTCAACTGTGTGACTGCGAAGAATATCAGAACATCCGTGACAACGAATCCATATACCGTTTCACCAAAGAGCGCAGCGTAGTAGATGACTGTCGTGATTGCATCAGCAAACAGGAAATAGGCGACCAAGAACAAAGGGACTCCCTGATAGGTCCGAATCTCCTTGAGGGTTCTGGAGATTCTTGAGAAACCTATCCGTGCCAGACTCTTTCCTTCTTCGCCAGGGAGTCTGGTTGCTGGTCTCTCCTTCAGGCCTACAATACTTGGGATTGCAAACACAAGGAAGAACAAAGCCCCCAGCAAGAACGGGACAGTAGAATCTGACCCAAGTAGCAAGACACTCCCAAGAGCGATGATGATTGTGAGCATTGCTCCAACGTAGCCGGCCGCGAATCCAATCCCACCTATCCTCCCAATGGTTTCTTCGGTGCTAATCTCCGGGAGCCAAGCGTTGTAGAACGGAAGGGCTCCCTGGAAACCTATGTTGGCAAGGACGAAGATTATCCATGCCCACATCCAGATTGGCAGGCCAAATACTGGTGGTGCACCACGGGTTGTGAAGAATAGGAGTGCGTTGAAGAAAATGCACATTGCCGTGTAGGCTGTCAAGAACTTCTTCTTGTTTCCTGAGTAGTCTGCAATTGCTCCCAGTACGGGGGACGTCACCGCAATCACCAACATTGTGATGCTCCCTGCGTATCCCCAGAGAGCTGTTCCCATGACGCCTCCGTCAGCAAAAGCATCTGTCACCAAGTTCCTAAAGAAGATAGGAAACAACGCTGTGACTATGAGGACAGTGAATGATGTGTTCGCGAAATCGAAGAGATACCAGGCGAATTTCTCTCTGCGGTCGGTAGGAATTTCTAAGGTCATGTTTCTCAAATCCTCCAAGCGGCTGGCTTGGAAACCAGAATCGGTGCAGTACATCGAGCATAAGTTTCTGCCGGCCCTCAGAACTTGACCGCAAAGGTGAACTATGGCGCGGCCCATAGCCAGCTCATGAACGAACGAGAAGCTCTCGAGTTCTGCCACGAATGGCTCTCCGCTTGGACCGGTGATCAACCTGAAAAGCTCATCGAATTCTATGCGAATGATGCATTCTATAGAGATCCCGCAAACCGCAAGGGTCTCAAAGGTCACAGAGAGATCCTTCCATACTTCAGCAGACTTCTAGAGAAAAACCCTGAGTGGAAGTGGGAGGCCACTGAAGTTTTCCCTACCAAGAACGGGTTTGTCCTCAAATGGAGGGCTGAGATACCAATTGGCTCGAAGGTGATTGTTGAAGAAGGAATGGACATTGTAGAGCTGATGTTCAGGAAGATCTCTCGCAACGAGGTGTATTTCGACAGAGCGAACTGGCTCGACGCAATCCGCGAAACCGATTGGGTCTAGCCTTGAGTCAGGCTCTTGAACCACTCAACTAGAGCCTTGTTGAATTCTTCCGCCTGCTCGAGCATGACGGCATGTCCTGCGGAGGGGATGATGTTGATCTTTGAGTCTGCGATCTTGTCGACAAGGTAGTTCGCGTACTTCACTGGAGTCATCAGATCGCTTTCACCAACGACTACCAAAGTAGGCAGTCTGATGTCTGAAACCTGTTCCATGATGTCAAACTCATTACACACCTCGAAGTCTCTCTTTGTAATACGCGCCGGGCATCTTCTCACTTCAACCTTGGAGGCCTCTCTGATATCATCCGCTGTGTTCTCATGGAACATGAAATCGCCTGTCGCTTCGACATAGCCCTCAAAGTTGTTGTTAAGGAGATCGAATATCATTGGGTTTACCTTAAGGCGAGCTCCAGTACCGACCAAGACGAGTCCGGCAACGTTCTCTGGATTCTCAAGAGCGTAGAGCTGTATCAATGCACCGCCCATGGAATGTCCACACAAGTAGGGATGCTTGAGTTTTCTGACGACTTCATGGATGTCATCCAGATACGAACGAGTCACATCTGGCTCGGCACGGTCAGGTGTCTTCCCATGGCCATTGAGGTCAAGAGCAATAACTTGGAGTTGGTCAGAGAGCATCTTGAGCTGCATGAACCAGCTTGCCGATGACCCCCCCGCACCGTGGATCATCAGAAAGGGCCCTGGCTTGCCTTGTCCCGACTCTTCGAAGTTGACTACCATGTGATTAGAGGAGCCAGCGCCCCCTTTCAATGTTAGGTAGGAGTTGGAGTTGCCTCGATAACCCAACATGGTACCTGTAGGACGAGTGGCCATACGAACCCAGGATGTCATGCGCACTAAGCACGAGCTTCTTTTTCGTAGGGCTTTCCAATCGCTTTGGGAGGGATGGATTTCCTTATTCCCGCGAGGGCCACAATCACTAAGACATATGGTATCATCTTGATGAAGTTCACATACTCCAACATGAAGCCGAATTCCGGCAAGATTGTGATAGCAGATTGGAGTCCATCCAGGAATCCGAATACCACGCCTGCCATGAGGCAGCCAAATGGAGTCCAGTTACCAAAGATCAAGGCTGCCAGAGCGATGAAACCTCTTCCCACCGTCATCAACTTGCCAAACTCTGAGGCCAGTGATATAGAAAGAAAGGCACCTCCCAATCCTGACAAGCAGCCACTGAGAATCACCCCAATGAACCGTACGGTACTAACATTGACTCCAGCAGCGTCTAGTGTGCTCGGGTCTTCCCCAGATGCCTGGATTCTCAGGCCAAACGGGGTCTTGTACAACACATACCAGCTTACGATGACCAGAAGGAACATGATATAGACAAGCGGAGATTGCGCTCCAAAGGCCATCCCCAGGATTGGAATATCCCTTATGGGCTCTATGACCACGGGCGGCAGTTTCATGACTGAGTCTGACACTCCCTTCACGCCCCAGACGACCTCCAGCATGAGTGTGGTGAATCCTCCGGCAAAGAGTATGATGCCTGCACCACTCACAATCTGGTTCCCCTTGTACTTGACGCACACTATGGCGTGGACGGCTGCTAGAGCCCCTCCGGATATCACAGCAGCTAGAACGCCCAACCAGGGATTGAATGTGAAGTATGTCGCGGCCACTGCGCTAAACGCGCCTATCAACATCATTCCTTCTAGACCGATGTTTACAATCCCTGTTTTCTCCGAGAACATTCCTCCTAATGCCGCCAGAACAAGTGGTGTAGACATCATCAGAGTAGCCTTCAGAAGCCATCCCGTCAGTGTAATGAGAAGCTCAACCTCTTGCATTAGATGGTCCCTCCTTCAGGTTGTACAGTGAGAGCGTGCATCATCCAAAAGACGACAGTAAGGATGAGGCCGACAAGACCCATCGCCAGTCCCATATTGAAGAAAGTCCAGCCGCCGATTGAAGCATCAAGAACGACCGCAACCAACCATCCAAATGCTGGGATTGCCGAAAAGGTCAATTCCGATTTCCGGTCTGCGAGTATCCTGAACGACAAGAGGCCGCTGAGAATACCGATTACTGACACTAGCAAACCTAAGAATGGATTGATTGAGATCAGTGATATCGCCAAACCGAGACCTAGAAACAGGCCGAACAGATTGAAGACCAATACAGCTATGCCCGGGAGTGCTTCTTTGGGGTCTTTCTTGAGCCACTCTACCGAATCTGCACTGTTTCTGCCCAGCCAATCAATGATTCGAGGCGCAGCCACAAAAACGACGACCAGCCCCTGAATCAGGCCAACAATCTCTATTGGCACCTGGGCAATCTGATGCATGCGATTACCGCCTGCCCTGAGGGCTCCGAAGAATATCGCCGCGCCCAGCACGCCCCAAGGACTGTTGTTGCCAAGAACTGCGACTGTTATCCCGTCCCATCCCAATCCACCTGACCAGCCATCAAGGAATCTGCGATGGGTCCCTAGGATTTCTCCTGCACCACCGATACCCGCAAGGGCGCCACTGATTCCCAGTGCCAGAGCCATCTTCCACTTGGAATTGATGCCCGCATATTCTGCCGCTTCCTCATTCAGTCCCACTGCCTTCATCTCGTAGCCCAGAACAGTCCGCTTCAGTAGGAAATCAACGCCAATCACGCAGACGATCGCGACTCCGATTCCCCAATGCAGGTATGGACCACCTATCTTCGGCAATTCTGCGGTTTGCAGGATTCTGGTCGTCTGGGAAATCCATTCATAAGGTCCACGTTCTTTCAGTGGCCCAGAGGCCAGATACTGAGTGAAATTGATCGCTACGTAACTCAGCATCATCGTGGTGACCACCTCGTGAGCTCCACGATAGGCTCTCAACAGTCCAGGGAGAAGTCCCCACAGTCCCCCGGCTAATGCCGCCACACCAATGCAAACTAGGGGATGAACCAGGTACGGAAGTGCAATGAAATATCCAAGAATCGCCGCGTACATTGAACCAATCAGAAGCTGCCCCTCCGGTCCAATGTTGAATAGCCCACATTTGAAGGCTAGTGCAACAGACAAGCCTGTAAGAACCAATGGCGTCGCATACTGCAGGATTCTGTCGGGTTGGTCTAGGGCACCCCGTATGAGGTGCTCGAAACCCAAGATGACATCATATCCCATCAGGGTCATCAGAAGTATGCTCACTAGTATCGCAAGGATAATCGATCCCATAGCCCACAGAAGCGGCTTCCAGTAGTCCCTATCTGGAAGTCTACGCCTGACTCGATTGAATACCACGGCGAGCCTCTTTATCCAAACATACTTCAGGAGTCTGAGTTTCAGTCGCCCGATAGTGCCAAGCTCCTCCTCTTGCCTACCAGCTTCCTCTGCAGCAGTGCTATCAGTGTATTCTCCGTTCAATTCGATACCCCCAGAGAAGATGAATCGACACTATGACCAGCCATCAACAGTCCTAGCTCATCGATGCTGGTTTCTTCAGGTGTCTTTACGGCTACTATTCGTCCGTCGAATATCACTCCTATTCTGTCAGCCAAAGACCATACCTCGTCCAAGTCTGCCGTGACCAAGAGCAGGGCTACTCCTGCATCCCTCATTGACAGAAGCACTCTGTGGATGTACTCAGTTGCTCCAACGTCTAGACCCCTGGTAGGCTGGGCCGCAATGACCAATTTGGGGTCAAAGGCCAATTCCCGTGCAACAATTAGCTTCTGTTGATTTCCACCTGACATAGTGCTGACATGCGACTTGGGGCCTCCGACCTTTATCGAGAACTCCTCGACGAGTCTTCTCGATGTCTCAAGGATATTGTCCCGGTTCACGAACAATCTTCCTGGCCCCGAAGTGAAGCGTGTCCCATGATGTTTCCCAAGGACAATGTTCTCTCCCACATTATATCCAAGAACCAATCCTCTCTTCTGTCTGTCCTCAGGAATATGACTCACGCCAGAGTCCCGGACACTTCTGGGGTCTTCACCTGTTATATCATGACCCAGTACAGAGATATGCCCTTCCAGTGGTTTCCGCAGGCCTGAGATGGCCTCCACCAGTTCCGTCTGGCCATTCCCCTCTACTCCAGCAATGCCAAAGACCTCCCCTGCGTGTACTTCGAATGATACTCCTTTGACTCTTGTTAGCCCTCGACTGTCTGCGACCTTCAGCCCGCTTATCGATAGAACAGATTTGCCCATGGACAGAGGAGATTTCTCAACCCTAAACACGACAGGACGTCCAACCATCATCTTGGCCAGATCTTGGGGGGACGTGTCATCCTTATTCACTGTCCCTACAAGCTCGCCATCCCGAAGAACAGAAATCCTATCACATAATGCCATTGGTTCACGTAGTTTGTGTGTGATTAGGATTATAGTCCTGCCAGAATCCCTGAAGACCTCTAGAGTTTCAAAGAGCTCGTCAACTTCGTGCGGTGTGAGTACAGAAGTCGGCTCATCAAGTATCAGAATATCAGCGTCCCGATAGAGTGTCTTGATTATCTCGACTCTCTGTTGGATACCCACTGATAGGTCACGCACAAGTGCCTGTGGGTCCACTGCGAGTCCGTTCTCTTCTGAGATTCTTCGTATCTTCTCCTCTGCACTCTCAATGTCAATCCGCACAAGTTCCCTGCCCAGTCCAATTGCCTTCCGGCCAAGTCTTCTCAATATGGGGCCCAGCCGTCCAAGTCCATCCGCCGCACCCCCCGTTTCTTCTGGGGCCTGACCTGGTCCTTTCGAGGCGAATTCATGACCCAGTATGACGTTCTCTGTCACGGAAAGCGTAGGAATCAACTTGAAATGCTGGTGAACCATCCCCACTCCTCTGAGAATGGCATCCTGAGGAGACTGCAACTCTACCTCCTCCCCCTTGATTACAATCCTTCCACAGTCCTTTGTCAGCAGGCCGTAAAGTATGTTCATGAGTGTGCTCTTACCAGCTCCATTCTCCCCAAGAAGCCCATGAACCTCACCCTCTTCAACTCGCAACGTAATATCCCGGTTTGCCTGAACGCCACCCAGGAAAGTCTTGTTGATTCCTTCAAGCTCGACTGCGTAAATAATCGCTACCCCCTTCTCAGAGGAATCGAATATGGTCTGTGGGACTCAGAATGACATCCACGGTTTCCTAGGCAGTCACCGCGCGATATAAACCGTGTGGGACAACGGTGAGAAGAAGAAAGGATGGGAGGCAATTGCCTCCCTTCGCTATCCTAAAAAAACTAGGTGAAATAGATATCGTCTGGTACTACAAGGGTACCATTCGCAATCAGTTCTTTCAAGCCATTAACAACATCAAGTATGCTGTCGGGTATGACTCGCAGTGCTGGGAATACTTCGTAATCGATACCGCCATTCGCGATGCTACCAGTATACACACCTGGAACGTGGGTTGCTTTCGTAGCGTTATAGATTGCATCATAGACTGCCGTATCGACCCTCTTGAGCATCGATGTGATTACAGAAGTGGGTCCTTCTGGCGGGTCTTGAGCCGGATTGGGAGTTCCGAGGTACATCTGCGGTGAGTCGACACCGATTGCCCAGGTTGGGTGGGCCAGGGTTTCGTTCAATACCTTGGCAGTGTTTATCACTCCTAGACCTGCTCGCCCTGTCGCTTGGTAGATGATGTCATTTCCGCCGAGATCGAACATAGCATCTGCTTTGACTGTTGCTCCAGCTATGTCAGTGAATGCCCTCCAGTCGACTCCAGTGTAGTCATAGTAGACGTTACCTGGTGCTGTACTCCCAACATAACCAGAAAACCCTGGTCTCGAGTAGTTGGCTCCCCAGACGTACCCACCAATGAACTTCTCGAACAATGGGTCCGGATATGCTGCAAGAATTGCAATCTGGTCGGTCGTAGTAAACAGGGAGGCAAGCGCACCAACGAGTGCGGAGCCCTCATGCTCATTGAAGAGCAACGACGTGATTGTGGGGTAGATGACCGGATCCATGAACATGTCGACGATGGCGTAGTTCTGGTTCGCGCTTTCAGTTTCGTTGGCCACAGTTCCTAGCGCAGTACCTTGCGTAAATCCGATGCAGATTATTAGGTCATACGGATCGTCATAACCCACGTGACGAGTGTAGTCACGAATATACCCCTCGAATTCTGTCACAGACTGGGGTTCGACGTACGTGAAATCGATACCGAAGGCAGCCTTGGCGTCCAATGCCCCCTTATAGGCGGCGTCATTGAAGCTCTTATCACCCAGTCCGCCAGTTGCAAACACTATTGCAACATCATACGGATTGGGATTTCCTGTAGTGGTAGTTGTCGTGGTAGTCGTCGTGGTCGTCGTTGTAGTAGTTGGTCCAGGTGGGGCAACGAAAAGGAAGTAGACGCCGAGACCAGCTATGGCTATGATGATGATTAGCCCGACAGCTATCACTCCTCTATTACTAGCGCTCATTTATCTTCTCTTCTCCTAACATGTTAGTTATGAGTATCAAACGCAAGCACGGTGGTGCTCGGCGTTTAGATGTTGTATCCAAGCGGAAAACTCACTAAAAAAGGCGTCGCAATCCCGTCTGAACGACTAATCAAATCGAAGACAACTACTACTAAACCAGAGTTGGAAAATGGCACCCAGATTATAAGCAGAACTGTCCGCTTTTTGCCTGCAGACTACGGACAGGACTACCTTTAAATCCCATCTGACCGGGCGTGAAACCACATTGAAGGCTCTTCACAATCGAAACCCGCTCTTACTATGTTTCGCTGGAGGCTCACTCATGATTGCCTCAGGTGCTAGCGGGGCTATCGGCACTCTCTCAGTGATTGGCGAACACATGGCCAATCTATTCGGCCCTGGCTTCGAAATCACGTTTGACATGATGATGGATCTTCTTAGCACCTTCACCCTCCTTGCAGGAGTTATAGTTATCATCAGTGGTCTGATTCTCACAACCAAGAGATTTCGACTTGGTCGAATTCTCCTCTTTGTCAGCATTGGGGTTGGCGTTGCTGGACTTGTGATGTGCCTCGTTCAACTGGCCTTGTCGGGAGGTTTCATGCTGCCCTTGACGCTACAACTTGCACAGTCTGCGGGTTGGGTGGGGGCGATATTGTCTCTGATTGCCTGGAACGTTGCGGAGCAGCCTTCAGTAATTGCTAGCGCATAACAGAGTCACTCATTGTAGCCCCAATCCACAATGAATCTCTTGAGCCTCGTTCTCATATCTTCTCTCAAGGGCTGAGGAATTTCCTCACGCCACGAGTCAATTCTGCCTTTCCTGAATGTATGTGTTCCGCCATAGATCCTGTCTATGACTTCGCGGGACACCGCGTTTTCGCCCAGCCCTACGTGCCTACCGATTTCTTCGACAATGGAGAATTGGTTCTCCGCCGAACCGCCGCCTTTTGGACCAACTAGATCCTCATAGCGAATCAAAAGCACATCTGGGTCTGCAATCCAATCCGCGACTCTTGCAAAGGCGTCGTATAGGGGGTATACCCTCCGCCCAGGTGTGCCTTCTTGAGGAGAGTAGCCATTCAGCATAATTGAAAGCCTCTCATCCAGTCCCTTCTTCTCCAGGTCACTCGGGAATCTTCTACTCTTAATCAGATAGTGCATTGCCGACAAGGTCACCGCGATTGGATGTCTAATCACAAAGAGAATGCTGAAATCGTTTGACCTCAGCTTTTGGCGGAGGTCGGGATTTTCACCGACATGCGCATAGATGAACTGTCCTCTCTTCACCCGGCGGCAGAGATGATCCACAACGTGTCGTCTGTATTCGGTGGGTCTTACAGTTCCTATCATGTAGCCCGTGTTTCGGTCTGCAAGTCTTGCATATGCTCGTTGGAAGCCAAACGAGAGTGCGTCCGTCTTCCGCTTGAACCATGGAACACCTCGTCTTGTCGGGCCGACGTAGTTTGCATCCATGGACCCTACCCACTTGAAACCTAGAAGTTGAAGACACTTTATGGCAAGATTAGTGCCTGCTTTGGGTACCGAGTTCAAGAAGACCTTCTTCACGTTTGATCACACTCTAGGCTGAAGACCCATGTTACGATGCACATGTCCTCACAGACTGCCTCTTTTTTACTCTTACCTCCCATGTGCTCACGAAGAATCTCGGAATATAACTGCCAATCCTAGGTGAGGATCTATACATCCAGTATGGAAACTGACGTTTCAAGCAGCTTTGCGGATTGAATACATTCGCGCATTATGCCATTCTTGTCTTCGTCCATTGGTGCGAAGCAGGAAACAAACCAGACTCCCTTGCCGGTCCCGGCAATCAGACTAATCGCACCATCGGGATTGATTGCCACGAAGCCGTTCTCGTCAGCCATTGCAGTCAGAAAGGGAATGTTCTTCATGGTGAAGCACTGATGAAACCTATTCCATGCATCAAGAATCGCGCTCAAAGATTGGGGATCCAATTGCATATTCTCGCTGGCGTAGGCCACATGGCCTTCGTAAGTGAAGACACAGAAGCCCATGATGCCTGAGTAGTTGGACATTGCAATGTCGATGGTTCTCTTGATTCGCATTACCATGATGCGCTTCCCACTGGACTTGTTCTTCTTGATGAAGAAATAGCTATGTGGCGTATCCCCGATGTGGAAATCGCTGGCACCCTAGATTCCCAGACTTGGTGCAGCCATAGACATTGCTTTCGCCATCAGCATGATACGGTGGTGAAATTCGTCATTCGAGACCCATGACGAAAAATGGCCTTCTGAGAAGCTCATGCCGTTTCGCAAGGCAATATTGATCAAGTCGTGTCCTTCCATGGGCGAAGAAACTAGTCTGTATAGAAACCACTCGCCAGTATCGAGATCTTTTATCTTGCATGTT
>JBHLPB010000059.1:0-11367 GCA_048939905.1 Promethearchaeota archaeon | reverse complement strand
AAGAGATGCCGGCAATGAATATCCACATACATATGAGGATAAGACAACAACCGACAGGTTTTATTAATCTAGTAAATCTATTCGCTTGGGACATAGTCCAATCCATACCATAGGCCATAATCGGAGGTGAAAACGATTAGCTCAGACGAGATGAGAACGCTCTACGAGAACATGACTGAGAGTCGTGTTGCACTAGAGCTGTTGTCAATTGGAGTAGTGAGCGGCATATCATCCGTGGTACAGCCGCCCTGCAAAGATCCAGTGCCGTTCTAGTCAGCTCCCACTCTGCTAGTGGGAACTAGGGTAGGACGACTGGCTAGTTTCACAGTCGATCTACTCCCTGGCTGAGCACGATTGGTATGGATAGACCGAACTTGAGAGAGATGAGATAGATTCGGAGGAGAGAAAGAAAATGAAGACAAACGTACCATTTGCACACCCCCAGCCCTGGTGAAGAAAAACGAAGTACTCAAGAAATGGAGGAAAACGTGAATGATAAGCGAGAAGGTTGCGACAACATTCGTAGATGTAGTAAACCTAAATGAAGGACGAGAAGTCGATCCATTCATGGACCCGCAGCTCGTCAGACTCGTCGCAGTCAACCTGGAACTGGCAGTCAGGAACTTAATCGGGTCAAACACCCCACCTGAATGTCTGACACTAAGTGCGGACATCGGCACTCACAGAATCGTCGCTATGCCAACAGAGAATGGCGACGTGCGCGTGCTATTGTTCGAGTGAAGCTTGGTCAGAGCCGAGGTGTCTAGCTGCCCCCTTCGTGGAGGCATAGGTTCCTCCCGGACGTTCCAGATGGAAACGAAGAGTCTGATGACCTAAAAAGGCGCTAGACAGCACAAAGGCTTGATCCAAAGCCTTCACATTGGAGGAAGACCTCATGGTGTTCAGTTCCCGTGCAGAATCCAGATTGGTGGCCTATACCGGCCTTAGAGTAGTAGGTAGGGTTCATAGGAAGGTCGGTTATGGGAAGAAGGCCGAGGAGCTGACATGGCGAGGTCCTGTATATGGGGGAGAATTCAACTTCTGATTTTGATGACAGGGGCGGCAGCACTTTGGAGGAAAGCCCCCCGAGAGATTCCACAACAAGTGAAAGCACGGGCATCCGGGAATCTCTACGCACGATATTTTCATGGCGAAACTATACTGTATATTTGCTTACGGCTTGGGTGTACAACGGTTTCGCAGTAATCTACGAGTTCTTCAATCTCTATCTGAGAGCTTTGGACTGGGACTATGTTCTAATTGGTACGGTAGTGACCATTATTGTGGCACTAAGCGCAATATCTCGACTAATTGGAGGGTACGTAGGAGATGTCGTGGACAGAAAGAGATTGTCAGCATTGGCCATGCTAATGCTAGCAATGTATCATCTCATAATGGGAGTAACCACAGATTTCATCTTCATCTTCGGGGCGCTGGTAATCTATGCAACAATGGACCTCGCAAAAGGAGGATCAACAGCATACATCATGGAGAACATTCCTAAAGAGCACAGTGGTTTCGCACTCTCTCTCTTTCAGACCGGGAGGTCCTGGGGTATTCTGACTCTAGCAGCATTTGGACTGATAGTACCGATTCTTGGATTCTCAGAGAGCATGCGTCTGATATACATAGTTTCTGGACTCTTCTTGTTGATTTGTGCTATCGCCAGAGAGGTTCTCCTTAGCCCAAGCCCTCAAAAGGGTAGAACAAAAGACAGACCCTTGTGGCGCGACTTCGTAGCAGAGAATAGACAAGCTGTGAGGCTCATACTCTCTTACATGCCTGCAGTGTTGGCGATCGTTGTCCTAGACGCAGTGAGCGACTCTCTCTGGAGGTATGGTGCCCTAATCTACACGAACGAGGTTCTGGATTTCACATACGAAAACATTACAGTAATGGTGCTAGTTCCATTGGTGATATCGCTTCCACTCTTACTCAAAGTGGGCCGCTTCTCAGACGTGAAAGGGATGAAGAAGACAACACTTCTGGTCTACTCCATCATGCCCATCTGTGCGGGACTTCTGATCATAGCGCAGAACGTCGAATACTGGGTACCAGAGTCATTATACTTCGCGGCCGAATCGATAGCGGCAGGACTCGGACTAATCTTCACCACACCCTTCCTGGCAATCGTCATCAAGGCAATCAACGATAGCCTCTGGGCTCTAGTCCTGATGACTCTGATTCAGAAGAGCATGCCTCGAACAGACACAGCCAAGGTGCTAGGGATATTCTGGACTGTTGTCTACATAGTAACGTCGCCTGGGTACTTCGCTGGAGGAATGATCTTCGAATTCTTGGGACCCTCAAACATGTTTGTCGTAATCATGATTGCCAACCTGTTGATCCTTGGAGGAATAGCAAGGTACGGCTTCAGGTCGAAAGAGCCTCAAACTCTAACTGAGAGAATAGACGTGCTAGGGTCTACAGTCGATCAGCTCAAGCGTGAAATTGAGGACTTCAGATCTAGGAGAAAGCTCTGACTGGATTCTGCAGCTGATTTTCGAGGCTGAATCTCGAGAGGGCTATCCTTATACACAGAGCGAGAAGATTGCCGATATCAGATTCACCAGCTAGGTGCACCACTTGGTGCAAGGAGAGTTGACGATGACACAGAAGGACAGAATTCAAAGGATAATCAGAATCCTTGAAACGACCTACCCTGATGCTCCTGCTACCTACCTCAACTACAGAAATCCATTCGAGATGCTCATCGCAACCATTCTTTCAGCTCATACCGCAGATGCGTGCGTCAACACAATAACTCCAAATCTCTTCAAGATGTACCCCAATCCCGAATCCATGATGAGAGCAGACATCAATAATCTGATAGAGCTGATTCGTCCTTGTGGGACATACAACCGGAAAGCGGCCTACCTACGTGATACTGCAACCATGATTGTGGAGCGATTCTCTGGAGAAGTTCCGCGGACTCTAGATGAGCTTATCGAGTTGAATGGAGTCAGCAGGAAGACTGCGAACGTTGTTCTATCTGTTGTATTCGGAATCAATGAGGGTGTGGTGGTGGACACTCACGTTATGCGAGTGACGCAGAAGCTTGGGCTAACGAAGGAGAAGAAAAATCGCACCAAGGCTGAGAGAGACTTGATGGAACTACTTCCCCAGGAACAATGGTATGACTATGCGCGCCTTGTCGGAGCGCATGGACGGCGTATTTGTATTGCGCGCCGTCCGAACTGTCCTGATTGCACTGTAAATCATCTTTGTCCGTCAGCTGAACTCTAGCTGTGTATTATGCAGCGAAGAGTCTAAAAAGCGGCCAGTGGGATTCCAGTGAATACAAACTGACCGAACAGGTGAGATTCCAGTGTTGCACATCAAGTTCATTCGAGAGAACGTGGAGTTGATACGGGAGAATCTTCGTAAGCGAAGGGATAACGCCAAGTTGAAGGCGTTTGATAGGCTCCTCACACTGGACTCGAAGGTTCGGAGCCTAAAGCGAGAGATTCAGGAACTCAGAACGCAGAGGAACAGGATATCCAGAGAGATAGGCAAGCTGAAGAAGACCGGAGAGGATGACAAAGCCCTGACCAAAGAAGCCAATCGAGTGAATCAGGAGATCAAGAAAGCGGAAGAAGAGTCAGGAAGGCTTGATGACGAAATCAGACTGGTTCAACTGAGCATCCCCAACATACTCCACGAGAGTGTACCCTATGGAGAGAGTGACGAGGACAACGAGGTTGTCAGAGAATGGGGTGGCAAACCAGAGTTCAAGTTTGAAATACAGAGTCATGTTGACCTCCTGGATTTCCTAGACATAGCTGACATCCCACGAGCCGCAAAGATTGCGGGCTCTAGGTTCTACTATTTGAAGAACGAGTTGGTTCTACTTGACCTCGCGATGCAGCGGATGGCTCTGGATATGTTACTGAAGAAGGGCTATACACCCGTCTACCCTCCGTTCATGATGAGAAGAGCACCCTATGAGGGTGTTGTAGACCTCGGCGACTTTGAAGATGTCATGTACAAGGTCGAGGAAGAGGACTTGTACTTAATTGCAACTTCTGAGCACCCTCTTGCAGCCATGCATATGGGAGAGGTCTTTGAACCCAGTGATTTGCCCATAAGGCTTGCAGGTGTCAGCGCTTGCTTCAGGAAAGAAGCGGGATCTCACGGCAAAGACACCAAGGGGATATTCAGGGTTCACCAGTTCAATAAGGTGGAGCAGTTCGTCTTTAGCCACCCTGACGAATCATGGACTATTCACGAGGAACTGATTCGGAATGAAGAAGAATTCGTGCAGGCTCTCAAGCTACCATATCGTATCGTCAACGTGTGCACTGGTGACATGGGGACCGTTGCCGCGAAGCGATACGATCTGGAGTTCTGGATGCCCGGACAGGGTAAGTATCGTGAGGGGGGTTCGTGCAGCAACTGCACTGCGTATCAGGCAACTCGCCTCAACATCAGGTACCGGATTAAGAAAGGAGGTACTGAGAAGGACTACCTTCATACGCTGAACAGCACAATGATGGCAAATCCACGCAACTTTGTGGCGATACTTGAGAATTGTCAGAAAGAGGACGGAAGCGTGTCCATTCCGCGGGCTCTACACAAATACCTACCTTCTGACATGAAAGAGATTCTGCCACGGGCACTCTAGGTCCTCGGGCTTGGTCTACTTCTTGGTATAGACTCCTACAATCTCTGCGGAGGCGATGCTGTGCTTCTCGCACAGTTTCTTGAAGTTCGTCTTCCTTACACCCTCTAGAGATGGAACACCAAGAGCATACAAGGTGAAAGAGTACCTATGAGTTCCCGAGCGGGGAGCAGGGCCACACCATGCCGCCTTCCCAAAGTCGTTCTCCACCTCAGTACCTGGAACGGGTGCACCAGACGAAATCTCGCTAACGTCAGATGGAATGCCGTGGACCAACCAGTGAAGCCGACCCTTCTTGGCAGCATCTGAATCATTGCAGATAAGCGCGAAGCTTCTAGTCCCGGCGGGAACACCATCCCATGCAAGATGAGGGCTTGTATTCTCGTTCTCCTGGGCACACTGATCGGGAATTGATTGCCCTTCTGTGAAGTCGTTGCTCCATAGGCGCAATTCCGTTTCACCTTTCTTGAAAGTCAATAGAAGATGGGAGCTTTAACACTTCTGTCTTGCGCGTCGATATGTAGTCCCAATCATCATGCTTAATACGACGGTGGACTTCTCCCAGCTCGGGGATAGCCAATGACCGCTGTTCAAGACTCTTTTGAGAAGCTAATTTCAATTGCAATCCAGAAGGAAGAAGAAGCATACGATTTCTACATGCAGGCTGCCAAGAATGCAGAGCTGCCCTCATCTCAACAGTTGCTGAGAGAATTGGCGAAGCAGGAAGCTGGGCACAAGGAGAAGCTTCAGAGTGCTCTCGGAGAGGGTGTCTGTGAAACGTTCACCTGTGATACGATTGAGGAGTTTGAGGGACACGACCTTTCCAAGTATCTAATCGATATACCACTTGAGACTGGGTCATCCTCTCAGGACATTCTCATTGTGGCAATAAAACGCGAGGAAGGGGCTCGCGACTTCTACAAGACCCTCTCAGAACTCACGAGAAACGCTGCTCACAGGACCGTCTTCGAATCTTTGGCCAAGGAAGAGCAAGACCACAAGGACCGTCTCGAGAGCATATACGACGAACAAATCCAACCCTGGATGTAATAACGAGGGGGCCATTGGCCCTCTTCGTTCTTATTCAGTTCAAGCCTATTCCTTGTGCAGCTTCTGTGCCGCGATGAAGGTGAGGCCATTCTCTGTCAGGGCACGGGCTGTTCTATTGACAGCATCATGCTTGTCAAGGTAATTTCTCAGAAGTAGAGGCATTTCGCCAGCCTCAATAATCTCAGCCTTCGCTCTGAAATAATCGAGGATGTCACTCGGGTGCTCACGCTTCATATCTATTTCTGGAGGCGCACCTTCGTGTTTGGCGCTGATGTTCTTGACGCGGTCCGCAAGCTCGACCAGTTCATCAAGACGGTCATAGGGCTGCCGCACGATGCTCTTGTAGGTTTCAGTGATATGGTGCTCGAGACGAACCACGTCCTCGAACCCGAAGTTCTCTCTGACATAGGCACCCAACTCAATGGTTTCGTTGTTCACGCTGTTGGATAGGTTGAATCCAATCAAAGGAGATGTTCCGTCATCTCTGCTGAACAGCTTCGCAGTCATCAATGTCCAAAAACATGCAAAGGGATTATCGTTGCCCATGAAGACGCTTATCTTGAACTCCATGTCGATGCCAAGCTTGTGCATCATGTAACCTACTAACACGCTTCCAGGGTTGATGTTCAAGACCTGTTTAACTCCATATTCGGTGAAGTAGTGTAGATACTCATCGGCCCATTTGAGCGCAAAGTCGTTGGGCATTCCCACCCCACCGAAATAGCCGGTAATTGTATCGGGTCCGCCAAGATGAATGTTGGCCGGCGCGCCATCAGGTCCTGGAAAGGTGCCCTTCGTATCCAGGGTTTCGACATACGAGGCGTCTACTATCTGCATCGCAGCGGCAAAAGCAATTACGTCGTTATCGCCGCTCTGCTCACTCATGTTTCGCACCCTAATGAAGCGTCCTGGCATCAGATCTTGATTCTTGATAGAATGCTTTGCCTCCTCTATGACCCATGGGAAGTATTGACATGCACTAATCTCCAGTGTGACTGCAAAGCTCTCATCCCAAGTCATAGAGTCGGCCTTATCGCCGAGAATCTTTCGACGGTAATCAGGGATACTGATGAATGCATCATTCTCTCGTTGCTCTTGAAGCCACTCGAGATCGGTCACATAGGGCGATTTCTTCTTCTCGAGTTTCTCCAGCAGGCTATCGAGTCTTCGAGCGTCCTCGGCTTTCTTGTTTATCTCTTCGATGCCGCCATGCTTCTCGATGACATCAATCAAGCCTGTAATGAGTGGGTTCTCCTCATTCAGGAGGAACTCATTAATCTCGTCAACCCGATTCGGATTGATTCTCAGCCTCCGTCTGTCAATCATTTCGTGAACTCCCATTATGGTCAAGCAAGTATCTAGATTCGTGTGACAATCTGGTTGGGGGCCCCGTCCTAAAAAACGATTCTGACAATCAGGACTCTGTTTCCCAAGATGAATCGAGAAGAGGTTCGTAGAGCACATCTCTTAGGTAGACTCTCAACAGGGGCCCCACCAAGACTGTGGCTATTGACCCCATTATCACCTGGATGGAGTTGATAGTAATGAGCTCTAATGCGGCCACCTCAAATGGGTAGCCAAGAATGAACATCTCTCCAAGCAAATAACCCAGTAGCATAGCTATTGAACCTAGAAGCAATCCTAGTATGTCCCACGCACTGATATTCCTACTTCGGGATGTCCGAAAGCTCAGGAGGCCAACAACCAGGCCTTCGAACCCCTTCGCGAAGAAAGTGATTGGGGCGAACCCCGGGAATCCAAGAACCACGTCTGCCATTGCTGAGCCCACTCCCCCTGCAAAGAAACCTCCAACAGGGCCGAGCAGGAAACCGCTAATCATAACTAGAGAGTCTCCGAGATTGAAATACCCTTGAGTAGAGGGAAATGGTACTACGAGTACAGCTGTAGCGACTGTGGTCAATGCAGTCATTATAGCCAGAAGGGCTACGTAGAGCGATGTGTTTGATGTCTTTGATGAGAAGTACTCCAACATTAGCCACCATCCTTGAAGAGATACTTGCTGAAGATGGCCATATCTTCTCCATGGAAATGTCTTCGGAGGTATCCCTCCTTTCTATACCCCATACTCATGTATAGTCTGATTGCTTCCTTCATGGACCATGCTGTCATCACGAAGAGCTTGTGACAACGGAGCCGAGTGGCTAATGACTCAATTCTCAAGAGAAGTCTACATCCAATCCCTTTGCGCTGATGTGATGGACGTACTGCCAGAGACACTACTCTCATGCTCCGTGATTCTCTGACACCTCCCACGGTTCCAACAATCTTGCCATCAGCCTCAGCCACAAGCGTTGTGAATCCCGAGAGAATACGATCTCGTATCACCCACGGCCTGACTATCGCTGCTTCGATGGCGACTTCGGAGTATCCTGTGATAGCAAGAGGACGCATGGCCTCTTTGAGAGTGTCGTGAATGGCCTGTGCATCCTCGAGTCTAGCATCACGAACCCTCACTTTCATCAAGGTTGAAATGAAACCGGTCTGTCCAAGCTCACGAGAGTCCTCAACCTCAATCATAGTCACCATCACCGTTTTGCAAGTAGAACAGCCAAATCTCTTCAGCAAGATAAGTATCCAGTAAAGGATATATAATTTTGAGCCTATATATAGGCGCTGTCTAAGATGTCCTTCCAGTTGAGTCTGAAGTGCACAGGCTGTGGGCAAGAGTATGAGCCTCAAACTCACATCATAGCATGTACTGAATGCGACGGTGTGCTTCATGCTTTATACGATCTAGATAGCATAAGTGACGTGCTTAGTCCTCGAAGACTGGAAAGAAGAAAGCCCGGCGTTTGGAAGTACTCCGAGCTCCTTCCGATTAGGGAACAGAAGAATATGATATCCCTTGGAGAGGGAGGAACGTACCTTCACAAGTGTAATCGTCTATCAAGGGAGATTGGACTTCAAAATCTGTTTTTGAAGGATGAAACAACAAATCCTACGGGTGCATTCATAGATAGAGGTACAGCAGTGGAGATTTCGGCCGCCAAAGAAAGGGGTTTCAAATCGGTCTGCTGTGGTTCAAGCGGCAACCTTGCCGCCTCGTTGGTTGCATACGCTGCCCGGGCAGGTCTGAATAGCAAGGTCTTCATTGGACAGAGGGGAAATGTGGACGTCGGGAAGTTCTATCAGATCCTTGCGTACGCAGCAGATGTTGAGATTGTGAAGAACCATGAAGATGCACTAACACGGGCTCGAATGGAGAGTGCAAGAAGTCACTGTGTAATGGGTCACAATCCACATTTCCTTGAAGGAGAGAAGACGACGGTCTATGAAACCTATGAGCAGTTGGGATGGACCGCACCACATTGGATTATTGTCCCAATGGGGAACGGGGGGCATATCTCGATGATATGGAAGGGTCTCAATGAACTGGAAAGGACAGGCCTGATCTCAGAATCGACTGCGAAACTTGTCGGTGCCCAAGCAGAAGGGTGTTCGCCAATAGTAGATGCATTTCAACGGGGTGACAGGAAGATAATCCCTGCGAAAGTGGGGTCAACTGTCGCGTTTGATATAGGTGTTAGAAGTCCATCATCAGGACAGAACGCACTGAATGCTATAGAGCTTTCAAAAGGTACAGCCCAAGCTGTTTCCGACAGGGAGATACTTGAAGCGGTTCGCACCTTGGCGAAGCTTGAGGGGGTATTTGCAGAGCCTTCATCAGCGACAACAATCGCGGTCCTGAAGAACCTCGTTGAATCGGGGAGCATCGACCGTAGTGACAGGGTCGTCTGCATGATCACTGGGATGGGTTTGAAGTATCCCGAGATTGCAAGAGCTTTTGTGAAAGGCAAAGGAGAGCTTGAGCATCTTCTGAGCAGAGTCGAAGGTCGAAAGTTTACAACCAAGTTGGGAGATACAAAGGTCTGTATTCTTAGAGTCCTTTTCAAAGGAGAGTCATACGGATACGGCATCTGGAAGGCACTTAGGGACGACTTTGGAATAGCCCTCAAGATTCCCAGCGTCTACCAACATCTTACAGAACTCACCGGAAGTGGACTCGTAATCGGTACACGAATGGAACAGACTCACGAGAAGCGACAGAGAAACTACTATGCATTGACAGAGAAGGGGAAGTGGACTCTGACCCAGTTGGAGAAACTTGAACGTTAGCCTATGACATCGTACGTAGGCGAACTGTTTTATGGCATCGAAACGAAGCCCTCAGTATCCTACTGTTTTGAGGGAGGACAACAGATGTCGAAGAAATGGATCCAAACTGATGACTGGAAGAACGAGAAGCATGTGCCTTCAATCGATATCAAGAAGGTCGAGGATGGGAAAGCCTACGTCATGGTCATGGTCGGAAAGGAGATTGCCCATCCCAACACTACTGCACATCATATCAAGTGGTGTGACCTCTTCTTCTGGCCGGAAGGAGGGAAATTCCCTGTGGAGATCGGATATGCCACCTTTGATCATCACGGAGAATCAGCAGAAGGCGCCGACAAAAGCGGAATCTATAGCGAACCGGTTGCGAAGTTTGTCTTCAAGACAGAGAAATCTGGTACCTTGATGGCAACTGCATACTGCAATATCCACGGACTCTGGAAGAGCGAAGCCGAGCTCAAGCTCTGAGAGAATCCTACAAGTCTATAGCTGGATTTGGCCTGCTCCATTTGCGGGCCAAGGCCCAGCCCTTTCTACTCAGGAGTTTCCTCTGTGAAATCAGCCCTCCAGATTGTGTTCCCATCGGCAACACCTGAAACTGTTACTCGTTCTCCTAGTTTGGTCGCAAACCTGCCAGAAGCGAAGTCAGCTGGAACGGCTTCCCACGGCAGAATTGCTGACAACCTGTATTCTATTCCATCATCAGTCGTCAGCAGATACTCATTCGGACCCTCTGAGATTACACCTGAAACTGTGATTTCCTCCATCCGACATCACCACGAGTGAAAGTTGCTGCTTGACCCGTAGTAGAGTGAGCCATCGAACACATGCAGGATAAAAGGGTAATGACTGGTGACGCGATGGTGCAATGGGCGCAGGTCCGAACCGGTCAGGACCATTTGAAGGGCAGCATTCATAACCAGCATGGATTCATCGCAGATGCATGTACTACGGCGAGAAAGTGAAGCTGCGTGCAATGGAAATGTCCGACCTTCCGAACATAATGGAAGGCTGGAATACGTTCGAGATGCGTCGTTTTCTGGCTAGCGCAGTACCAATGTCGGAAAACACTGAGAGAGAGTGGCTGGAGAGAACAACCAAGGCGGATCCTTGGAGGGATGGCTCAATGACTCTAGCCGTTGAAGACAAGAAGACTGGCCAGTTTCTGGGTTCGGTCAGCCTGTTCGACATAAGCAGGGCAAATCACAGAGCCGAATTTGGAATCGCAATTCACAACCCCGAGAACTTCGGAAAGGGGTATGGAACTGATGCGACCAAGGTGATGCTCTGGATAGGTTTTCATGTGCTTGGTCTGAATAGCATCTACCTGTATACGGCATCGTACAATGAGAGGGGACAACGGGCCTATGAGAAAGCAGGCTTCAAGAGGACCGGCCTCTTCAGGCAGGCCGCCTACATGCAAGGCGAGTTCCATGACATGATAACTATGGACATCCTCAAAGATGAGTTCCTTGAGATGTGTCCACCCGGAAAGTTCGTAGGCGAAGCGTGACGTCGACAAGCTTGTCGAAGAGATGAGTTGTAGTTGACATTGTAGACCA
>JBHLPB010000274.1:0-2835 GCA_048939905.1 Promethearchaeota archaeon | reverse complement strand
CTGAAGCAACTCTCCACAGACTATTCTAAGGCGCTCTAGATGTACAGACCAGAAACTACCGTATTAGTGTTCTCTGCGAATCATTGCACCTTCTCGACCAATCAGATTTAAGACCTCCAAAGTGACATCTTCGTCGGGAAGCTAGGTTGAGTTGGCAAGAGAGTATCGATACCTCTAACATGAGGTCAATGGTTTCTGGATTTCCGCAGCTTCTAAGATCATCTAGACCGGATGATGACCTAGTACAGGAAGCTGTTCGTCTGCATGAAAGGGGGATAGACGGCATCTTGCTGCTCGGAATGGGCGGAAGTGCGATAGCAGGCGAGATCTGCAGAGCATATCTCCATGACAGGACGACCACCCCACTCTTGAGCGTCCGCGACTACACGATACCTCAGTTCATCAACGACCGCTGGGTGACAATAGCTGTCAGCTACTCGGGCAACACTGAAGAGACCCTTTCTGCCTTCAAAGAGGCGCAATCACAAGGGAGCAGTACCATCGCTTTCACAACGGGAGCTACTCTGAAAGAATATGCGGGCGGCTCTCCAGTTCACGTTCTCTGGCCTGGATTTCAGCCCCGTGCTGCACTACCCATGATACTATCAGGTCTTCTGCCAGTTCTTGAAACGCTCCTGGGTCTGGACTCTACAGATTTGGATACGGTTTCAGCAGACATTGAACACGTATCCTCGTTATGGAGCGGAATGCAAACAACACCAGCGGACCTAGCCAGGGTAGCCAAGGATGCGATTCCGCTATTCATCGGATGGAAACATCTGATTCCTGTTGCGTACAGGGCGCGCTGTCAGATGAACGAGAATGCGAAGAAGATGGCATTCAGCTCGGAAGTGCCAGAAGCCAATCACAACGAGATAGAGGGCACGGCGTCTTGTGTCAAGACTCAATTCCTCCCTATCTTCATCCGCAGTAGAGAAGAAGACAAGAGAATTCAAACTCGAATCGATGCAACAATTGAAATCTTCTTGCAGAATGGTTGCAGTCCAGTGAATCTGGACCTCGAACTTCCATCGCGGATTCACGAGAGTCTTGGCTACACTCACTTCCTGGATTCAGTGTCCGTAGAGCTGGCTGAGATTCTGGGAGTCGACCCGATGCGGGTTGAGCGAATCACTGAATTGAAGAAGAAACTGGAGAATACGACCTGACAATGGATTCCAGTTCTCAAAACAAAGAGCGAATCCTAGCAAAGATAATAACAGTCGTGGCCCCATCTAGGACTCGGGAAAGGGTACACCAACTTCGCTTACAGTAGAGTGAGTCGCCATTGAATTCAGAGCTTTCCGAAGACCTTGAAAAGGCAAAGGACGTCCTAAAGGATCTCGTTCAGAAGGTATCAGGACTACGAACGGCCCTTGAATCCTTCGAGAGAGCTATGCGGAGCAAGGATATCGAAGATAGCGAGGTGTACGTACGAGGGACTCCGAATGGATTCATCTGCCTTCCGACAGTCTTGACTCCTGGCGATTCGATGAGTGGCATCATAGAGGACTTGTCAGCAACTGCAGCCAAGACTCCTTCTCTCATCAAGGCCGCGGACCCTGAAGAGTCAATGGAATTGGCCGAACGTACAATCAGGTTGCTCGAGTGGGAAATGGAGAACCGGCGAGAGGACGTGGTGAGCCCATGTTTTGTGATTGTGCTCAGATGGGCCAAAATGTTTGAGTCGCTTGAAAAGAGTGGAACGGGAGTGATAGGAAAGAGATACCTTACCGGGTCGGCTCAACAGCTTAAGGACTTCACCAAGATGCTGAAAAAGACAGGAATCGCAGTCGCGTTTGACGACGGAGAATACGGAGGTGGACTCCTCACACACGAACTCTTGCGCGCGTTTGGACAGACTAAAGATACTCTCATTGCACAACTCACTCTGTCTCGACGAGCTGCCACGGACCGTGCCATTGTGTCTCGTCTACTTGAGAAGCTCTCATCTTTCTAGGTGCTGCCAGATGAGTGAAAAGACAACTAGTGATGACGAAACTCCACTCCCCTTTGCACACGGGATAGAGGTGGAACTCCAAGTCATCAAGAAGGATGGCTCCTGGATAAGAGGAGAGGAGATCCTTGACATCTTTGACAAGCTTGTATCAAACGCGAAGGTACACCTGGACAACAAGATTCGTGCATCGAGAGTCGAATCGGTCAAGAGAAAATACAAGCAGTCGACTCAAACAGAGGAAGGTGAGAGAGGTTCCAGGATCGTTGCGAGTTATGAAGGGCCAGACGGAAGGACTGGGGAGTATACTCTAGTGGGTCACGACCCGAATGTGACCAGCCTCACTTGGATTCTTGAAGTTGCAACACCGCCTTGTACGACTATTGAAGAGCTTGCCTGGTGGACGCAGACCTTGGTTGCCATCTCATACGACGCCCTTCCCAAGGACGCCCGGGCGATACTCATTTCTACTGGCCTCAATCCGACACAGGAATACCTTAGGAACCTATCATTCGGAGAGCATCACCACATACTGAGCCCGAGCGTCCGAGAGGATGTGAAGATTGCAGTATACAATATGGTCAGGAATTTCATACCTCACCTAATTGCCATCTCAGTCAATTCGCCTTTCGAGAACAAGAAACCCACCGACGAGGTTTCGGTTCATGAAGATGACATTACGAGGGCTCCGAGATGCAAGAGGTCAATCAGGCTAGTGAAGAATACGACACAACTGGGGCCGTCAAACGAGTTTGAGTTCATCCCCTACCTCAGAAGTTCTGACAAGGAGGGGTTTGCTAGACATGTCAATCGTGGCATAGCAAGAATGGTTGACTTGTACCCCTTCACCGATTACGGTACAATCGAGCTTCGAGTGA
>JBHLPB010000058.1:0-11491 GCA_048939905.1 Promethearchaeota archaeon | reverse complement strand
GCTCTTCGAGACTGCAGTTCTGCTTAGCCAGAGCTTCGGTTTCTTCTACCATGAGGAGAACATGGGGGTTCTGAAGGGCACCTACAAGGCACTTGTAAGAGGTGGCAGGCTTATTCTGGACCTCATGAATCCCTACAACCTTCCACGCTTCCAGAAGACATGGACGAAGTTGGAGGGTGGCTATCTTCTCAGCGAACCTCATGTAATTGATGCACCGTCGGGAGTCCTAAGAGGGAGGCCCGCCACTTTCATCGATACAGAATCGGGGAGAATTGTGCTCATGAATGAGGATGCCCTGTCTAATAATGACATCCGAATGTATACAGCTCTCGAAATCACCAGAATGCTGAAAGAAGTCGGCTTTAGCAAGACAGAGTTCTACGGTCAAAACAAGCTACCTCGGACGCCGTATGCTTCAGAATCAGAACGAATGGTTGTGGTAGCCACAAAGTAGAGGGCCCATGACGATAATCTTTTAAGATTCTATAAGCGTGGTCGGCCAAGCCACCGAGAAGGCCTTCGGTGACCCCAACCGAGTTCTTTCGGAACTTAGACTTGTGGAGTTGGGGTCAGACCATTTGAAAATAAGGTGAAAGCCATTGGTCAAGATAAAGGACCCAGATGCCATAAAGAGGCTCATCATGTCAGATGATTATGAGCATAAGAGAATCATCTCTATTAGTGCTCACATCGACCATGGGAAGACTACAACGACAGACTATCTCATGCGTCGTGCCGGTCTGATGAGCGATGCCGCTGCAGGTCAAGCTCTAATGACAGACAGTGATGATGAGGAACAGGAAAGAGGAATCACGATTTTCACTTCAGTTGTTCTTCTGAACTTCGAGGTTGATGGAGAAGAGTATCTGGTACAGCTGTCAGATACTCCGGGACACCTCTCATTCACTGGTGAGGTTTCCCGTGCCCTTAGGGCCAGCGATGGGGCAGTCATTCTTGTTGACGCCCTTGAGGGAGTAATGACTCAGACCGAAACCAACATTCGTCTAGCAGTGGGTGGAGAAGCCTGCAAGCCAGTGCTGTTCGTAAACAAGGTGGACCGGCTCATCAATGAGCTCAAGCTGCCTCCAGCAAAGGTCTACGAGCGCATTGACATCATCATTGCCAAAGTAAACGAACTGATCAAGAAAGTAGCCCCTAAGGAGTACGCAAAGGAGTGGCGTGTCAGTTTCCAGGACGGCTCAGTAGCAATTGGGAGTGCCAAGACTGGCTGGGCATTCACAATGAAGACCCTCGAGAAGAAGGAAATCAAGCCCATTGTTGTATTCGAGAAGTATAACGAGGGTGATGAGATGTGGCTCAGAGAGAACCTTCCCCTGGACGACGCTCTTCTTGAAATGATCGTCTATCACCTACCGAACCCCAAGGATGCTCAGAAGTACAAGATTCCTCGAATCTGGAAAGGCGATCTGGATACAACCGAAGGTAAGGCCCTACTTGAGTGTGACCGCGACGGTCCACTTCTCGGAATGATTACCAAGATATTCGTAGACCCGAAAAGCAAGAGACCTACGCTAATCGGTCGTGTTTTCTCAGGGACCGTGAAATCGGGCCGGTCAATCAGACTGGTCGGAATGAAACAGAATGTCACAGTGAAGAGACTGGGTGTCCAAGAGATCACCGATATTCTCCCGATGAGCGAGGTTCCTGCAGGCAACCTGTTCTCTGTATTTGGGTTCATTTGTCCTTCAGGCGAGTCATTCGTTGAGGTTGATTCAGAGATGCCCGCCTTCGAAGCCATCGAGTATGTAAGCGAGCCTGTTGTCAGCAGAAGCATCAAGCCAGTTGATCCCCAAGAAATAGCCAAACTCGGAGAAGTGGTTTCCAAGTGGATTATGGCCGATCCCACTGCTCGATTCATCCACGACAAGGAATCTGGAGAGTACCGTCTCGATGGGATAGACCCGCTTCAGATCGAGATTCTGACAAAGAGAATCAATGAGCAGGTCAAGATAGACATTTCAGAACCAATAATTGTATACCGCGAGAAGATTACCGCTCGTGGTGACGAGTTCCATACCAAGTCACCAAATGGACACAATCGAATACGTCTCTATGTTGAGCCATTGGACGAGAATACGATAAACCTGATTCGGAGGAAGAGGATTACCGCTGATCAAAACGCTCGTGAGCGTGCTCAGATTCTGCGAGATGAAGCCGGATGGGATGCCAAGGAGGCAAGAAAGATACTGGACATCTACGAGTCCTCGATGCTCGTCGATGCTATGAGTGGCGTTCAGAGGTTCGACAGAATATACTCCTATTTGGACACCACATTCCGTGAGTTCATTGACCAGGGGCCCTTGGCTCGAGAACCCGTTATGGGCGTCAAGGTCGTACTTACTGACGCCACCGTCCACACAGATCCTGCTCACACTGGCTACAACGAAGTCGCGACAATGACCAGTTCCGGCTTAAACATGAGTTTCCTCACAGCCAAGGCCGGGCTCTATGAACCAATCTTGAACACCGACATCAAGACTCCTGTTGATACTCAGGGTGGGGTGATCAGAGTCCTTACCGGCCACCGAGGTCAGGTCGTCACAATCGAAGCCGAGGAAGATACGGTTACGGTCAAAGGCACGCTGCCTACCGCCGAAACCATAGGTATCGCGGACGAGTTTCGGAGTGCCACTGCTGGTCGCAGCTTCTTTGGATACGAGTTCAGAGGGTTCGAACCAGTCCCAACCGGTATGCAAGAAGAGAAGATACTGGAGATTCGCAAGCGGAAGGGTATGCCTGAACAGATGCCTTCTCTCAGTTCGTGGAGCCGCTGGGTTTACAAACGAACTTAACCAGATTTGCAGTAGCTTGAGTGACGTGCTGTTGGCCGTCACGCTGCTTCCTTTGTTTTCTGTGAGTCACTCTGAACCAGCATAGCTTCATTCGATGCATATTTGACCCGCTTTGTGTCCACCAAGACCCACAATGACTCTCAGTGCCCTTGATGAGCTCAGTAGGCTAGTTGCCTTTGATACTGTGAATGATCCCAAGAGAGATGAGCAGTCACCAGAGTGTGCTCAGTACATAAGCGAGAAACTTGAGCAGTTCGGATTTCTGACTGAAACTATCGAGTCAGAGGGGCATTTCTCAGCTTTCGGTCGTCGTGGACAGGGACCTTTCAAGATTCTCCTCCTTTCCCATCTAGATACAGTTCCTGTTGGAGATGGTTGGGACTCCGATCCTTTCAGACTCAGAGTCGAAGGTGAAAAGGCCTATGGGCGCGGTGCGTGCGATGATAAGGGCAATATTGTATCTCTGCTCCTGTTGGCTGAGAAGCTCAAGGACAGTGATCCTCCCTGTTCTGTGATGATTGCTGCTACCGGAGATGAAGAGGCCGGTGGTAGGCATGGGGCGGCTGTGCTGAAGGATTACTTGGTCAAGAGTGGGCTATTTCCTGACTATGTTGTGGTGGCCGACGGCATCGACCAACAGATAATCTACAGACGACGCAACATACTACCTGCCACAATCAAGGTGAAGGCATCTCCAAAGCGGATGAGCGGAATCCCAGAAACTGTGCGTTTTGAGACTGAAACCTTCGGTTCTCAGACACGGCATTCAGCCTACATGCGGCCAGGTGTAGATCGTCATGCGATGTTGACTGCATCCAAGTTCCTAGACCTGAATCCGTATGTGACAGTTCAAGCCCTTCGCGGTGGATTCTTGGCCGCGCGGAATGTGGTTCCGGACTGGGTAGAACTAGACATTGTTAGACCTGATGAATCCGCTCCTGAAGTTGAGTATGACGAGGCATTGACTGACTCCATGAGAGCTTTGCTAGCCCTTTCTCAAGCAGCCTTTCCCACCAAGCATTCCGACAAGGGGAAGACTATCTCACCCAATTCCCTCTCCCGTGACGGTGACTTGTGGACCCTCTACTGTGATATTCGCGCCATGACCAATGACGATGAGTCTGTCAAGCAGGCAATCCAGCATTGTCTGGAAGGGAAGCTGGATGTCTTCTCGCTCAAGGTTCTCCCCGGTGCTGGCTACGTTGAAACTGACCCTGACTCACTCCTAATTCGCGGCGCAAGGTGGGCGTTGAAGAAGGAAGGCATTCCAACACGCCTGATTGAAGGCTTTGGAGCCTCGGACTCACGTTTCTTTGCTGGCGAGGATTGCGAGTTGTTTGATTTTGGGCCTCGTGGGGGCAACACTCACGGTCCGAATGAGTGGGTTTCTCTCACATCGATTGAGGAAAACGCAGGCTTCTTCCACAGTCTAATAGAAGTACTGATTCGTAAGCCAGCTGCACTTGATTCGTTATAGTGGCCTACTACCAAGAGTCGTTCTATCACTTGCTGCGGGTTATCGCCACCACAAGCTTCTCGTCACCAAAGGCGTATTCCTCTTGGAAGTTTCCTGCCGGCTTCTTAACCTGTTTCAGACTGGTGGCCAGTGTTTCCTCTGTGATGTACGCTTTATGAAACTCAACTGCTTGAGCCAATCGCTTGCTAGATGAGTATTGGACTCCTATCTTCTCAGTAACCTCCAAATCAGCTGACTTTCGTAGGTTCTGAACGCGTCGCACAACTTCACGTGCCAGTCCTTCTAGTTCGAGCTCTTCTGTCAGTTCTGTCGTCAACGCTGCCAAGTAAGACCCCTCCGAGGCCGTGGAGAATCCCTCTTTTGCTTCGACTATCACCTCGACCTCTTCTGGAAGAATCTCCAGCTTCTCACCATTGACATCCACTTCTAAAGGGTCGCCTGCCTGTAGCTGAGTCGATGCAATACGTGGGTCCAGACCTAGTACCGCATCTCTGATTGCAGGGAAGCGAGAGCCATATTTCTGACCTAACTGCTTCGGAAGTGGTTTGAGCTGAAAGCTAATCACCTCCGCAGCGGCATCCAACAAGCGAACGCTCTTGACATTGAGCTCATTGCCAATCAGTTCTGCATATCGCATGACAGTGTCCTGTTCTTTTTCCGACGCGAGCGCAAATGCAACTTCAGAGAGTGGCTGACGGAGTTTGCGATTTGCCTTGTTTCTTGCCGCATGACCCAGTGAAACCAAGCGGAGCACCAGTTCCATCTCATTGTTGAGTACTTCATCAACTTCATCGCTCACAGGCCAATCGCAATGATGTACGCTCTCAGGCGCTCCAGGATCGACAGATCGAACTAGATTCTGATAGAGCACCTCAGATACGAACGGTACGAATGGCGCAAGAAGTCTGGAGAGATTAGTCAGAACCCCATACAATGTGTCATAGGCCGCGTTCTTGTCAGCATCAGACTCTTCGCTTGCACCCGTTTCTGCCCAGAATCGTCGACGGCTTCGACGCAGATACCAATTGCTCAGGTGATCTATGAAACGGTTCACAGCAGCAGTTGCCATGTTCGGTTCATAAGATTCCAAGTACGCTGTCACTTCACGATTTACCTCGTTCATCCTTGAGAGTATCCATCTGTCCAGCAGACTTCGAGATAACTTCACATCATCTCTGGGAACCCATCCATCTATGAGGGCATATGTGACAAAGAATGAATAGACATTCCAGAGTGGTATGAGGAACTGCCGTCGTACCTCGTCAGCGCGTGTGTATCCGAATAGAAGGTCCTTCTCAGGCTTGTGATCGCAGAAGAGCCAACGCATCACATCTACCCCCATTGTGTTGGCAGCATCGTTGAACTCTACCATATTGCCCCAAGACTTGTGCATTGGTCTTCCATCTTCAGCAACCAATGTGCCATACGTGAAGACATCTCTGAATGGTGCTCTGCGTTCTAGGATAGTACTCATTGCAAGCAGACTATAGAACCAGTTTCTGAACTGTCCCGGGAAGCTCTCGCTGATGAGGTCTGCTGGAAACCATTCTTTCCAATACGACCTATCAGAGTTGTACCTCTGCGTACTCATTGCGACTATTCCTGCATCTAGCCAAGGATTTCCTACATCCGGTATTCGTTGCATTCGCTGGTCACATTCACTGCACTCTATCTCAACCTCATCAATGAATGGTCGATGAGGTGAATGACCCTCGAATACATCCCACCCGGCAACAGCACGTTCCTTCAGTTCTTCTCTGCTTCCTAGTACATCAAAATGACCACAGCTCGAACACTCCCATATAGGCAATGCGAGCCCCCAATACCGCTTCTTGGAGATCATCCAGTCATCCATATTCCTCAACCAGTCTAGCTCTCTCTCCTTTCCAAAGGAAGGATACCAGTTGGTTTCGTTAGTAACAACCTCCATAATCTGATAGCGCAGATTACTGTCTTTCTGCTCTTCCGTAACGTGTTCGTACGGAATGTCGAGTTTCGTTCCCATCGAGATGAACCACTCATCAACAAGACGGAAGACCAGCTCTTCATGGCATCGCCAGCAGACAGGATATCTGTGAGTATAGTCTTCAATCCTGTAGGTGCGTCCCTTCTCACTAAGACTATCAAAGATTGGCTGCGCTACTGTGTTCACATGCATGCCTGATAACCAGTCGAAACCTTCAATGAAGATGCCATTCTCTGTAAGAGGTGCGATTGCAACAAGATCGTGTTCCTTTGAGAGTTCGAAGTCCTCAGCTCCGCAACCTGGGGCGATGTGCACAATTCCGGTACCTTCCTCCTCACCTACTTCATCCCACAGAATCACCTTGTGCTTTCCAGCAACACCGCTTTCCTTTTGAGCTGGGATTTCATCGAAGGGCCCGTGATAGAGCCATCCTTCCATGTCTTCACCAAGCAGCTCCTCTTCAACTTCATAGGCCCCTTTCAACATGTGTAGAGTCCTTCGACTAAGAAAGAACACCTCATCATTCTGGCGCACCTTGACGTAGGTGAGATCTGGACCGACAGCTGCTGCAACATTGCTGCTCAGAGTCCAGGGAGTTGTTGTCCATACGAGAAGGCTCTCCCCAGGACGGTCAACTAGCGGAAACCTCAGTGTGATACTTGGATGTGTCAGCTCTCGATATCCCTCGGTCACTATCTCATGCTGGCTGATGGCTGTTCCACATCGGGCACACCATGGCATTACATCTCGACCCTTGTAGACCCAGCCCCGATCATGGCATGACTTCAGTACCGACCAGATGGTGTAGTTGTTCGCTTCGGAGAATGTGAAGTATGATCCTCCAAGTTCGGGCATTCCAAGTCTTCCAACTAGCTCCTCAACTGTTCCTGTAACCGGACCCTCAACACCATCGACAGTCATTCTGGCCAGTGGATCCTTGGCAAGTGCATCATGTAGCTTCTGTAGCGTTTCCAAGTTATCCCAGTCCATCCAAAAACCTAGTCGGACGCTCTGCTCAGTCATCACTGCCGAATACTTCAAAACACGCTGCTTACATAGTATGATGAACTTCTCCAAACCGAATTCTTCTATGTCCTGTTTACCTTTGAAACCCATGTCCCGCTCTACGTTGACTTCAACCCAGAGACCCTGGCAGTCAAACCCATTCTGATAGCGTGTATTATACCCCTGCATCGCCTTGAAACGATGGTAGAGATCTTTGTACGTCCTTCCCCATCCGTGATGAACGCCCATAGGGTTGTTTGCTGTGATCGGCCCATCGAGAAAGGACCATTTCTTTCCCTTTTCCCTTAGTTTCTTCAGCTTCTCAAATACGTTGAGATCATCCCACAGTCTGAGAATCTCCCCCTCCTGAGCGACAAAGTCAACATTACTGGGTACGGGTTTGAACATTTCAATCACCAAGATTGGTAGAGATGGTTCCTGCAGCTACCGACCACAACTTGCCAGCTCGATGGGGAACACAGTTTCCTCTCACAGTGTTCTGAGTATTCTCCAAGAAAACGAGCAAGTCTGTAATCGAAGAATGGACTACAACGGTCTTCACATGAGCTAGTGAATTTGGCAATCCATCCTTATCTCACCTATACTACTCTTCTCACTGCATCTGACTCCGTTAAAAAGCTTAGGCTAGCCGGACTTGACCACACATCATCGATTCCTTGAAACGACCAACACTTAATTGTCGCCTGACAGAACGCGTTTCGAGCAATCCAGGTGATATAGATGAGTGCCCTTGAAGAAAGACCACTTGACAAGCTTGCTGACATGATACTGAATGTTCAATGGCAGGACCTTCTTGAGGTGTGGAAGGCGATACACAATAAGCTGGAATCTGAAGGTCCCGATGCTGTCAAGGCTGCGTTCGAGGGGGCCGTCCAACGATTCGTACAGGGCCCTTTCGAGGCCCATCTTGAGGTGCGTTGGGGTATGGATCTCTGTGTGCACTGCAACGACAGTAACATCGAGAAGAATGGCATAGCCTATGTGCAAACCAGCGGTGACGGTCTCGAGTTCAATCAATGTCTGAATTGTAGAGTAGGGATTCTGTATAATCTGGTTTCTGCAAAGGCCACTATGGACACCTACAACATCATGTTGGGCAACGATGGGCAGTTCAATGGTATGTCATTCTTCTGGAATGCAATAGTACCCGAAGGCCTGGACCAGTTCAAACCAAGCTATGAAGTCATCAAGGATGGACAATGGATTGGCACTGTGTCTTTTGATGGGTCTCTCACACCTAAGTTCCTTTCATTTGGCGTAATGACCGCGTCAACTCCCCGCGATGCTGTTGCACCCTGGAAAACCGAAATCCCGGACGACTTGGAAGTGGCGATTGAGGGATTCTTGGACGCAGCGCGTCATCAGGTCGAGGTTGCATTAGTTTTGTAGATTGACTATGGGTGTTGCTTATGCAGGAGAAGCTTGTCCGAGATAGAATCCCTGAGATAATCCGGAAACGGGGTGAAGTGCCAAGAGTCCGCGTTGCTGAAGAGCACGAAGTTGATGTTCTCATCAGGCGCAAGGTAGTTGAAGAATCACAAGAGCTTCTCCAATCAAGCAATGACGAAGAGATTGCTGATATACTGGAGGCACTTGAGGCGCTCCTAGAGCACAGAGGGATTGATTGGTCCGCCATTGAAGAGATCAGGGACCACAAGAGGGATGAAAGAGGCGGGTTTGAGAAGCGTTTCGTGCTGGAAATGGACGACTAATCTTCCCCCTTTTCATACTCGGAGTTCTCGGACAAAGGTTATATCCTGATTCCTGAGGTCCCGATACAGAATACCACCCCGTTTAGTGGTGGTTCCACATGTTAGTTATGGAGTGGAAAGATAATGGCAACTGATGAGGTTAAGCCGATACCAGAGGAACCAATCACACATGAGGAGTCTGGCGGCCTCTCAAGATTCAAAGTAGAGAAGTACCCAGCGAGGGAGCTTCCCTATACTACACAGTCAATCTGTCCTGAGTGTTTCCTGACGGATGATGAAGTGAAAATCGTCGATGCCACGCTCTACGAAGAAGATGGCAGGGTCATGTACAAGAAGACCTGTGACCAACACGGCGAGTTCATTGATGTCTACTGGGGCGATGCCGATATGTTCAGGGAGGCATCAAAGTGGTGGTACAAGTCCGTGGGTCTCGACAATCCTAGAACGGAGAGTGTGAAGGGATGTCCGGAAGACTGTGGCCAGTGTCCTGAGCACAAGTCTCACACAGCATTGGCCCTGCTTGATGTCACGAATAGATGCAACCTTCGATGTCCGATTTGCTTTGCAGTGGCCGCAGAGGGTGGGACAGTATACGAACCTACACCGGAACAGGTTCTTGAGATGATGAGAAACCTCCGCAGCAACAAACCAGTGCCGGCCCCGGCACTTCAGTTTGCAGGAGGCGAGCCAACGGTGAGCAAACATCTCCCTCAGTACATCAAGTGGGCCAAAGAGCTAGGCTTCAGGCATGTGCAGATTGCAAGTAATGCCATCAGGATTGGAAAGAACAAGGAATACTTCCAAGAGCTTAGAGATGCAGGACTATCAACCGTTTACATGCAGTTCGACGGTGTCACCCCAGGCCCTTACCTAGAGGCGCGCGGCACCGACCTGCTGCCAGTCAAGAAACAGGCCATTCAGAATGCCAGAGAGATAGGCATGGAGTCGCTTGTCTTGGTACCTACTGTTGTGAGGGGCATCAACGATGATCAAGTTGGCGACATAATTGAGTTCGCGGTGGAGAACCGAGATGTCATTCGTTGTGTCAATTTCCAGCCAGTGAGTATCACTGGACGCATTGACCATGATGCGCGCACAGAGATGCGAATCACCATTCCTGACGTGATTCATCTGATCGAGGAGCAGACAGGTGGGAAGATTCCTGCTGATGTGTGGTACCCTGTGCCGGCTATGATGCCTGTTGGCCGAGCTCTTGGTCTGATGAAGGACACACCTCAGCTAGAACTAAGCACGCATTTTGCCTGCGGAATGTCCACCTTCATTTACATCAACGAGGATGGGAGTTATGAACCAATCACGAATCTAATTGATGTGTCCAAGTTCTTGGTCCTTCTAGAAGACATTGCGAATCTCTTCGCCGAAGAAAAGAGGGGTGCCAGCAAGCGCGCAAAGGCCAAGCTTGCCGCAGGAGCCCGTCACATCAAGAGGAAGGGAATCATCAAGGACTTACTCAGCGCATTCTTGAACCGAGGGGACTACGAGTCACTCGCGAAGTTCATGCGCAGAATCATCATGATAGGCTTGATGCATTTCCAAGATCCCTACAACCTAGATCTGGAGCGAATCCAGCATTGTGACGTGAACTACTCGGCACCTGACGGTCGTATAATCCCATTCTGCACGATGAATACGATTCACAGGTCAAGACTCGAGGAGAAGTTCAGTCAGCCCCTGGATGAGTGGCGTTCCAGACACAAACCCAGCCAAGTTGAAGAGGACAGCATCTCAAAGCCCTACAACGAGTAGAACTGATGTCCCAGGATGGAGAGTGAGCTGACTCTCCGTCCCTGGACCTTCTTTGAGAATGCTAGTTGTTTCAGATGTCAATGGCACATCTACCTTAGTCTGGATTCTGGTTGACTGTGAGAAACTATGGCAGCACGGCAAGGAATTGCCCCTCTTGGCTAATTCCAGATCCGGTGCCTCATCGTGAAGAACAACTTAAATAAGAAGGTGTTTTTTTAACTCCGCTATAATCTGGTGGGTGTGCGGGAGCATGTCCATTATAGGAATGAAAGGCGAGCATGTGGGCTAGTTTTTCGTTACATGCCCTCAATTACGAAACTCCCCCCTCCTACCACGATTTCCCATGTGCTCGCCACCTCATATGACTGATTCTCTTCTGATATCAATTCTTCAAGACTCTGCATTGTTAATGTGTCAGATAATCAGAGATGTTCTTATGGCGCCCAAGTTTAAGAGGCCGTTTGACAGATTCCACGGGGTCGTCCCAGCCATTCCATACATTCCGGCGACCCAATAAAACTCTTAATTAGCAACCAATAGATGCTCTGACTGAAGTGACCCTCATGAAGAGGCGCAGGGAGCTGAAAGTTGTACAAGTAGACGCATTCACTGACACTCCGTATGGAGGCAATCCCGCCGCTGTTGTGTTCATCGACAGTACCATTGAGGAGTCAGCCATGCACAGGATTGCACGCGAGATGAATGTGAGAGAAACCGTGTTCGTGGGCAA
>JBHLPB010000057.1:0-11538 GCA_048939905.1 Promethearchaeota archaeon | reverse complement strand
TAGAATACTACCAAGTTGCATTCGGGAATGTCAAGCCCCTCCTCTCCTACCTGAGTGGCCACTAGTACATTGAACTCATTATTCCGGAATCCCTCAAGAACTTCGACCTGCTTCTTCTGGCTGAACCCCTTGTCCTGCCTTCTAGAGCTCTGTCCCACGAAGCGGCTGACTCTTGCATGCTCCAGCTGCTCTAGAGTCTGAACGACCTCCACGGCCGTGTCACGGAATCTGGTGAACACGAGAATGCGCGAATCGAGATCCACAGATAGTTGCTCATTGACAAGCTCAAGAATGGCATCTGCCTTCGGATGACGATGCCCCTTGTCTATCAGGGCTTGAAGCAGTCTCTCAAACTCTTTGAATTCGGTCTTGGAAACCAGGTCCTTGACACCCTTCGAGCTCTTCTTGTTTCGGACCTCTTCGTAGATTCCTTGAATGTAGCGGTGTGTGGGGGTGAGTCCCTGTGTACCTATGAATTCAATGAGGTGCACAATGCGAAGTGCTGCCGTTAGGTTCCGTATCACCAGATATAGGCCTCGAGGAGGCTTGGTATAGGAGCCAATCTCTCTCCTGACCTGCTGCTGAACGCGGAGTATCTCCTTTCGGCTGAGACGACGGCTGTCCGGCAACGAGAAGCCATGGTCCAGAATCGGTTTCTTGTATTCCTCAAGTAGGCCGTACAGAATGTCCTTCAAGACCTCGACCTCTGAGGGCAAGGTTACATAGTGAATGTCAGTTGCTACCGAAACGACGTAGTCACGTACATCTGGGCTTCGCTCGCTACGAACCTCTATTCTGTCCAATCGAAGGTTCCTGCAGACTGTCTTGATATGGTCGGCCTGATGCCCAGGCGAAGCAGTCAACCCAAGTGATAACGGATTCTCTGCCTGCTTCTCGTAGATCTCCGCTATGAAAGTGTAAGCATAGTTTCCCACACCACGATGCGCCTCGTCGTATACGACTAACGATACTGGGCCAAGGTCGTAGCTTCTCTGGACGAGATCGTTCTGTAAGGCCTGAGGAGTCATCACGAGAATCTTGGATTCTGCCCACATATGAGGTCGCGAATCGGGAGGGTCCTGCCCGGTCATGCAGACGACCGATTCTGGGTCGATGTTCAGAACCCTTCTCAAGAATCGGGCCTGCTGGTCAACCAGTGGACGGGAGGGTGCAAGAAACAGTACCTTTGACTCGGGATACTCAGAAAGACGCCTAGCAGCAACCAGTGCAGCTATTATGGTCTTTCCAAGTCCCGTGCTCAACACAATCATTGTGTTCTCTTTTGATGCTACTTCAGAGAGACTGACTTGGTACTCTCGATAGTCTACGCTCTCCTTTCGCACTCCTGGAGCATCAACGTAGGCAATCTTCAACTAGAATCTCACACCATGACAGTACTGTCTTTCTTCTGATAATCCTCGCTGTAAAAAGGCTCCTGCGGATTTCTATCCATCGTCTATTCTCGGTATAGGGTGTTTTTGGTCAGCAAGTTTCCGGCTGAGTATGACATTGCCAAACACCGATTGAACAGGCTACACCAAATGAAACTGAAAACGCCGAAACATCATACTGGCCACTCAAAACGCTGAGGATGTAGCACACTAGTGCTTTCTAGATTATGTGAACTATCCAACAACACGAAGAGAATCAGTCCACTAGGAACACAGATATCATGAGAGCAAATCAGATTAGCTCAGAGCTTGTTCGTTAAGCTCAATGATTGGATGTATGTGAACCAAAGTGGAGTTATGGCTGCTGATTCTGATAATCTTCTTCATTACCGTGCTGTTAATTGCGACACGAGTAATTCATCCTACATCAGCCTCACTAGCTGGGGCGGTATTGGTATCGATTGCCCTTATCACGAGTGGTGTTTCTGAGGAAGAGATCTTGGGCATGGTGCGCCTTGAGCCGATTCTTGTGATCGCCGGAATGACAGTAGTGGCTGAGGTGATGCGGGGTGCAGGTGTCTTTCAGTTTCTTGTAGTATATCTCATCCGGTTGACACGGGGGAATCCAAAGAAGCTATTCGCAATATTCTGCTCGCTAACCGCGGTTCTATCAACAGTGCTGTTGAATGCTGTTGTAATGCTGATAATGGGGTACTTGGTGGTCTTGACATGCCAGGCACTCAAGATTCGACTGCACGGGTTCCTACTAGGAGAAATGCTGGCGGTTGGCGCCGGCGGTGCGTTCACATTGATTGGTACCACACCGAACGTTATCATTGCCGACTATGCAGGATTCGGATTCGATTATTACATCACACGATTTGGGATATTGGCCATAATCGTGATTACAGTGTCACTAATTGCTGTTTTCCTGTTGACTCGTGCTCAATTAGCCTTAGAAGATTCAAAGGCATTTGAACAAATGATGGATCTAGATCCTTGGACGATGGTGCCAAATCGACGATTGTTCTGGGTATACGCAGGATTCTTTGCCCTACTCATCGTGGCCTTTATTCTCTTTCCTCAGCCATATGTTATCGCCATTGGGGGAATGATGGTCTTCATGACGGTCAGTCACGCTGATCCAGGGGCAAGTCTTCGAGACATAGAGTGGGACATCATCTTCTTCATCGGCGGGCTCTTCGTTCTGGCAGGCGCCTTGGAACTTGTCGGAATTCTCAGTATGGTTTCAGACGCCATTCTTTTGGCAAGCGGCGGGCAGTTGATACCTTCATCATTGGCGTTGCTTTTGATAACATGGTTTGGAGCCTTCATTATTGGTGGTCCGCCCATAGCTGCAGTCTTCGCACCCCTTGCCGTTGATATGGCCACAGTCATGGGTTGGCCTATTGGCGTACGGGATCCGCTATTCTGGGGCGTAGGATTTGGGGCCGCTTTGGGAGGTGTAGCAACACCGTTTGGCGCAGTGCCATTGCTAGTCTTGTCGATGGTTAGCTTCGAGAAATCAGAGATGTCACGGCGCAGGTTTCTCATCCTTGCGATACTCGTGAACATCATTCAGATCGGGTTGTGCTCAATCTATATCCTGCTCTTCGCGCCACCCATATGAGGAATTAGATTACTCCTCGCCATTTGTACAGGACTGCAGAGAAACCAATATGATGGCTACCCCGCATGGAGAAGCAATGTTGTGGCTTCTACAAGGAGAACATGCATCAACGCCACAATGATGATCTCCACTATGCTAGCAATGGTATCATAACTTGACAAAGTCGAGGAAACATGAGTACCCGAAGGGTCGACGATTACTGACGGTAAGATGGTGCTGGGCTGATAATACTCACTGTAAAAAGCCTCCCACAGCTTCAACTTGGTTAGGAGTCGGACCTGATGACGACTGGTGAGGCCATGCCAAGTATAGAAGCAGAGCTCTACGAACTCAGTATGCCAGGTAGGCTGTTGGGCAAGGAGGTTCTTGACAGTAGGGCAAGAAGGATTGGGATTGTGAGGAGCATCCGAATCGCAATACATCCTACACGTTCAGAGCTAATCGTGAAGGGTGCAGAAGTCGAGTTCCCAGTGGACTTTGCGAAAGTAGACACTGTCGGGACGGTAGTCCAGCTCAACTCGACTGTGAAAGAGGCTGAGGAGATAGAGGTTCACGACGTCATCCGTCTGCAGAAAGAGGTACTTGATGACATCAAGTCCTATCTTGGAGCCAGATGATTCTAAAGCACGAGCCAGATAGAAGAGTTAATAGCAGTCAGGGGCGAATTCCGCCTCTGGTGCCAAATTCATGGACCTCACAGTCGAAGACCTCGCAAGAATGATTGATCACACAAGACTGAAGCCTGAAACAAAGCATGCCAAGATCAAGCAGCTTTGTGAAGAGGCTGTCACCTATGGTTTTGTTGCGGTCTGTATCAATCCTGTTCACGTTGCTTATGCCTCTGAGCTCCTGAAAGATACTGACGTTAAAGTTTGCAGCGTCATTGGATTTCCACTAGGTGCAAGCCTATCAAAGATCAAAGCGGCAGAGGCCAAAGAAGCAGTGCAATCTGGAGCCCACGAGATAGACATGGTAGTCAACATTGGAGCCCTTCGTGATGAGAACCATGATCTTGTGAGAAGCGATATTGCGGCTGTCGTTGAGGCATCCGGGGATGCCCACGTCAAGGTGATACTTGAAACCGGCCTTTTGACTGACGATCAAAAACGGCAGGGCTGCCTCTTGTCAAAGGAGGCTGGTGCACACTTCGTCAAGACTTCTACAGGGTTTGGTCCCATGGGTGCAACACCTTACGACGTGCGTCTCATGCGTGAAACCGTCGGTAATGAGATGGGTGTCAAGGCTGCCGGTGGAATTCGTACCTTTAAGGATGCAATCAAGATGATTGAGGCTGGTGCCAACCGACTGGGTACCAGCGCTGGAATTGCTATTGTCGAGGACTTCCGCTGGGCACAATACAGTGACTCGTGGATGCAGCCCGATAAGCCCTGCTGGGACTGTCCGAGTCGTCAAGCGAATCTGGCCAAGCAACCTAAGGAAGTCTATGTCTGGTACAAGCAGAGGTGTCTTGTGTGTCCAGATCGTCACGAGAACGTGTTTAACGACTAGGAGGGATTGAAAGTGTCAGAATCGCCACAACCATACTCAGATACGAAGATTCTACGAGTGTCCCTCACCGACAAGGGCATAGTTGAGGAGCCTCTCCCGAAAGACATAGTGACGGAATACCTTGGGGGCCGAGGACTTGGCGTCAAGATGCTTTTTGACGGCCTAGCTCCCAATACCGACGCCCTATCGCCCGAGAACATCCTGATCTTCGCTGTAGGACCGCTCACTGCAACGACTGTGCCAACTGCTGGGCGGTTTGTTGTTGTCACGAAGTCACCGCTGACTGGAACCATATTCGATTCACATGCTGGTGGATACTTCGGTGCACAACTTCGGCGGGCCGGTTATGCTGCTGTTGTCTTTGAGGGGAGCTCACCATCTCCAGTCTACTTGTGGATAAACGACGGGGAGTTCGAGTTGCGTGACGCTTCGAAAGTCTGGGGTGAAGACGTGGTGGAAACCACCGATCGTCTTCTAGAGGATACTGATGCAAAGACCCAAGTCGCCTGTATAGGTCCAGCAGGTGAGAACCGCGTAAAGATTGCCGCGATAATGACTGACAAGCATAGAGCCGCAGGCCGTGGAGGTGTTGGAGCTGTCATGGGTTCCAAGAATCTCAAGGCTGTGGTTGTCAAGGGCACTGGCAAGGTTGCAGTCGCAGACTCCGAGCGGCTTAGTGAGGCGGTCAAAAGGGCTCGGCGTTTGATAAAGAAGAACTCAGTCACCGACAAGTCTCTCCCCATCTATGGAACAGCTGTATTGGTGAATGTGGCCAATGAGTTCGGAATGCTACCGACTCACAATTTCCAAGAAGGTACATTCAACGACGCCGTAGGCGTTTCCGGGGAGAAACTCTTGGAGCGACTCTCAGTACGAACGTACAATTGCTATGGATGTCCAATTGGCTGTGGAAGAATCAGTCGAGCACGAGGTGAAGAGGTCGGTGGTCCAGAGTATGAGACAATCTGGGCATTTGGACCTCAATGTGGTATCAATGATTTGGAGTGGATTGCAGCCATCAACCATCAGTGCAACCTCGTGGGGATTGACACAATCTCAGCAGGAAGCACGATAGGTTGTGCAATGGAACTCGTGCAGAGGGGGAAGCTCGATGCGCCACTACGCTTCGGCGACACTGAGGGTCTTATTGGGCTGATAGATGACATCGCACATGTTCGAGGTCTAGGTGCTGACCTCGGCGAGGGAAGTCGCATTCTAGCATCAAAACATGAAGCTCCAGAGCTAGCAATGCAAGTCAAGGGTCTCGAGATGCCCGCCTACGATCCGCGTGGAGCTCAAGGCCACGCTCTTGGATATGCTACATCAAACCGAGGAGGCTGTCACCTGCGGTCGTATCTCATCGGTCCAGAAATCTTAGGGTCTCCAGTCAGAGTTGACAGAGATCGACCTGAGGGCAAGGCTGACCTTGTGGTTCTATACCAGAACCTCTCAGCCGCTATGGACTCCATGGTTGTCTGTAGGTTCACCAATTTCGCATGGACTGTTGATGACTATGCTGAGATGCTCGCAGCTGGGTCCGGACTACCAGTCACTGGGCGCGACCTCCTAATCATAGGAGAACGAATCTGGAATCTTGAACGACTATTCAACAACCGTGAGGGGCTCACAACCGACGATGACCAGCTTCCTCCAAGATTCTTCACACCTCTCCCTGAGGGGAACTCTCGGAATCGGATTGTTCACTTGGACCAGATGCTTACAGAGTACTACAAGCTGAGAGGCTGGGATACAAAGGGGCGGCCAACCAAGGACCGACTCAAGAAGCTCAATATCCCTGACTGACCCCTACATCGATTGAATGGAGTTGCGTTCTGCTGGCTAGAGGGAAACGTCGCGGAAAGTTCCGAAGGTCTCATGCTCCATATCTCACAAGGATCCGCCTATATTGGTGCGACAAATGCAATGTTCCTAGGCCTTCAGATAAGGGGTGTGGAGTATGTGGTAGCATCCCCAGAAAGGTTGGAATCTCACCTCCTGGAGACCCCTATCCTGCTATGCAAGGACACATAGACCACGCAGTTCGTGCTATTGATGAGCAATTCGGAGTGGGTGTAGGAACGATAGTACTACCGTCAACCAAGACGATAGTGCTAAACAAGGCCCCATCGTTGGATGCTATGTTCGAGATTGTTGTGGACGGTCACATACTCGGAAGGCTTCGATATGATATCCCGAAAGGCGGCTATACATTCCTACTTACGCTAGAGGGTGGTAGGAGGATTGGCCAGCACAGCAAGCAGAAGTGGGTTTCGTGCCATGATGGTGTCCTTGAGTACCTCAAGAAGGGTGCTAATCTGATGTTGCCAGGAGTGGCTGGATGTGACTCAGATATCGAAACGAATGATGAGGTATGGATAGTAGATGCGAATGTTTCTGTCATAGGTGTTGGGACTGCTCGGATGAGCGGAAAGGAGATGGCCGAAGGAACGAAGGGCTTTGCAGTCAAGATCAGGGCGGTCGATGACCCAAAGGAACCAGACATCAACCCAAAGACCGCTTCGTGGGATGATGCAATAAGGTCCAATCAACATGACATCGAACGTATCGAAGATGAAGCTGTCTCCTTTATTCGACGGACCATGGACAAGGTGAAGTCACCTGTTGTGGTTGGTTTTAGTGGTGGAAAGGACTCTCTTGCCACCTATCTACTTGTGAAGAAAACACTCGGTGAATCTCCTCCCCTGTTCTTCATGGACACGGGGCTAGAGCTTCCAGAAACAGTTCAGTATGTGAGAGAATTTGCGGAACGTCACGACACAAGAATCATCGGGCAGGCCGCAGGTGATCACTTCTGGGAAACAGTTGACACATTTGGGCCACCTGCGAGGGACTTCCGCTGGTGCTGCAAGACTCTTAAACTTGGACCAGCTGCGCTCTCTATTAGCGAGGAGATGGGTGGAGAATCCCTCAGCTTCATGGGACAGAGGAAACTAGAGTCCTTTCAGCGAGCAGTCGAACCGAGAGTGTCATCCAATCCGTGGGTTCCGGGACAGACATCAGCCAATCCAATTCAGAACTGGAACGCCCTGGAGGTATGGCTTTACATATTCAAAGAGAAGGAACCATTCAATCAGTTGTACAATGAGGGCTATCACAGGATGGGATGCTACCTCTGCCCCTCCTCCCCCCTCGCTGAGATTGAGAGTCTCAGAGACACTCATCCTGAACTCTACACGAAGTGGAAGGAGAAGCTGTATGAATGGGCTGACCATCTGAACTTCCCGAGAGAGTGGGCCGATCAAGGCTACTGGCGATGGAAGAAGCTACCTCCTGGACAGCAGAAGTTGGCTGAATCACTCGGTCTAGAGATAGAGTCTGAGCGTCCGGGTCCTACAGAGCACCTAGAACTCGAGGTTGTGAAGGGAATTTCCCCATGTGTTGACTCAGGATTCAGTTTGGAAGGCCAGTTCTCTGCTGGGATTGACATAAACAGAGTTGCCGAAGTACTAGCAATCTTTGGAGAACCGAAGGTGTCAGAAGAACTCGGGGCACTGAGAATCAAGGCCGGAGAGGACGCCATCATTCTCTATAGCTCTGGCTCACTAGTCGTTCGTGGGAAGACTGAAACCGTTGTCGAAAGACTGGCTCCACAGATTGAACGTGCGGTGCGACGTGCCTTGTTCTGTCAGGCTTGCGGATCGTGCGTTCCCCAATGCGAACAGGGTGCACTCAATTTGAATGGTGGCCAAGTCGCTGTGGATACAAAGAAGTGTACCACCTGTCTGAAATGCGACAACTGGCCTTGTCCCACATATCTGAGCTGATTTATTGCTGGTCGTTATAAAGCAGTCACACACATTGACAAAAGCTTAATTACAGTGACACAATGCGACCACTCCAGACTCCTCGAATACAGCCCGGGCGGCAAGGAATATGCTCAGCGCAATCTCAATCACAATCTGGCGGTTCCGAAGGTATCTCGTGCTGAGCCTTGTTATCTCTATGATAGCAATCCCATTTGCCAACTACTTAGTTATTGAACGCGACCGCAATCGAAATGAGATGTACGGTGAGGCCTTCTGGCGATTCGGTTTCAATGTGTATAGCATGACTGATGACGAAGTGGCTGAAGCCTTGGGTTATGATCCAGAGAACTACACACTACCCGAATACTTGGGTAATGTTACGTACGAATATCCTGTGTTTGGGCTGATATTCTTCGCAATAGCTACATGGTTGTTCCCGGGACAGGGAGGAGTACAACCGTTGTGGCTGAATTTCATCTTGGCCTTGGTATTCAATCTGAACCTTGTCCTAGTAGCAATTCTGCTTGGAGAACGAATCTTCCAGAAGAACTGGGCACGACTGCTGTTTGCCGGATACTACATCTACGGATTGATAATGTCAGCTGGGGGAGGGAAACTTGAGCCAATTGTGGACTGCCTGCTTCTGATGGCATTGGTACTTAGTCAAGAGGAACAAAACGGCAAGGCCATGTTTACACTCGGACTTTCAGTACAGACCAAGATCTACTCGGTCGTGGCCCTACCCCTCCTGTTCATAATCTCCCCCCTGTCAATAATATGGTTCTTCGCCTCAACGCTACTGACCGTGATACCCTTTCTCTTCTTGAGTGCCGACTTCAGCACACTATTAGCTCATTTTCTTAACACAACGGATTATAGCTCCTACATCGTGAACCCAATGTATCCGGGACTGTTCCTTGGCACGCCTGAATTCAGCAACGATCCTGTTACTTTCTACATGTGGCCCCCCGCCTTGATTCCCCTAGTGATATACGTGGCATTCATTCTCTTCACGTTTCGAATGTATCTGCCGGGCAAGGCTGACTTCATGAAAGCGACATTGCGCGAGAAATTCCTGTTGTTGTTTCCACTGTACATCTATCTCCTTCCTGCAATCCTCTTCGTATTTAGGTGGGTCATGCCTTGGTACCTCTTCTGGCTGGGTCCTATGATTTTCATGTTCAAGGAAGACAGACATGCAGTCGGCTATCTGAAGCAACTCACAGTTGTCGGCTTTGTCTATGCATTTGGTGTGTTCTGCAACTGGCCCTATTTCATTTCGGGTCCCTTGCCCGACTTCATGATACACTTCCCCTTGGGATGGTATACTCTCCTTGGTCTAGTAATGCTGATAGCGTCCACCGCAGTGGCATATGGGATTTGGAAATGGACCTTCGAGCGGCGTGAGAGAAAGGCCCAGCTGATACGAGAAGCAAGGGCGAGAGGCGAGCTGGTTATCTGATTCAAATCCGTGGCGTACCATTCTCGCGATAGTAGTCGATTATGCGCTTTCTAATCAACGTAGAGGAGAAAAGTCCATCCGCATCTCGTTTCTCGAGTCTGACTATCTTTGTGCTCATACCCAACTCTGAGAAGCGTTTCTCCAGAGCATCGATGTCGGTCCACTGATCATACCCGAGCGCGACAATATCTGGCTCTATGTCAACCACAATTGAGGCGTGGTCAGTTGTATCATACCCTAGAACTGCTCTGTCCACAATCTTCAGTGACTCTACAATCCGACGTCGTTGCTCTGCCGGGAATACAGGGGGTGCACCTCTCTCATTCTCGATAGTCTTGTCAAGTGCTACGATGACAACAAGCTCCCCATCGCTGCCGGCTAGTTCTCTCGCTTGTTGAAGGTACGCAAGATGTCCAAGGTGAAGAATGTCGAACTTGCCCGCCGCCAGAACACGATTTCCTGCCATCGACAACTCCCTCGGTCTAGTCCTCATCAACAGCTAGAAACTCTGTTCCCTCTTTTATAACCTCAATTCTGCGTTTTGTCTTGGTTATCTGGCTCACATGGACAAGACCGTTGATCTCCAGCTGCATCAAGGCCTGATTGAGCTCTGCGTCACTGGGTTCATCACCCAATTCCTTCTTCAAGATTCTTACCAGCTCGTCATCAAGAATGACGCCTCGACGCTTCTTCAGTATATCAACAATTACATTCCTTAGTGGCAACACACTCCATGATGACATAGACTCCACGTCCTAGCGTTCATACGTAGTGAGGAGGTGTGGTTTCCATGGTCTGGGTAGACCTTCTCATCTCCTTCTCTATCTTCTCAAACCGCTCAATATCCTCCGGTGTCACTGATGCATGAATAGTGGCCAGCGCAGATTCAAAGTGTCTCCAAGAAACAACCTCTGCATCCAATTCCTCTCTCAGAGCGCGCATTCCGGCCTCTCGGCAGACGGCCTCAATGTCCCCACCGACATAGCCCTCGGTCTGGTCCACTAACGCCCCAATTGAAACGTCTGAGTCTAGTGGCATCTTCTCTGTGTATATGTCGAATATCTCCTTCCTGCTCTTGGTATCTGGAGCCCTTACGTACACAAACCGGTCGAACCTTCCAGTTCTCAAGAGAGCTCTGTCAATCAAGTCAGGACGATTCGTGGCCGCTAGAACAATGATGTCCTTCATCGATTCAAGTCCGTCCATCTCTGTCAAGAGCTGACTGATTACCCTCTCCGTAACATGACTATCGCCACCACTACGTCCCCGCGTTGGAGCAATGGCATCAATCTCATCGAAGAAGATGATTGCTGGAGCTGCTGTTCTTGCTTTCCTGAAGACCTCTCTTATGGCCTTCTCACTTTCACCGACCCATTTCGAGAGCAGTTCGGGTCCCTTGACACTTATGAAGTTGGCCTCACTCTCAGTCGCAACTGCCCTGGCAAGAAGCGTCTTTCCACATCCTGGAGGGCCCCAGATCAGTACACCTCTTGGCGGTGTGATTCCGATTCGTGTGAACGAGTCCTGTCTCTTCAGGGGCCACTCGACAACCTCAATGAGCTCCTGTTTGACGTCTTCTAGGCCTCCCACATCAGTCCACTTGACATTGGGGACCTCAATGAACACCTCTCTGACCGCAGAGGGCTGTATCTCTCTCAGTGCCCCGAGGAAGTCACCATTGTTGACCTCCAACTGGTCAAGCACCTCTGGGGGTATCTCTTCCTCTTCGAGGTTTATCTTGGGCAGGTATCTCCTCAGAGCTTTCATGGCCGCTTCTCT